>SMDP01000191.1:0-1987 GCA_012911965.1 Geitlerinema sp. P-1104 | reverse complement strand
GATTGGCGCGCCACTTTAATTACAGGGGTGGCGTTACCTCTGTCCATTGTCCCCACCTTCCTGGTGATGCAACTGTTGGACTACACCCTCAATGGTATGACCTTATTGGCCTTGTCCCTGGCGGTGGGGAACCTGGTGGATGATGCTATTTGTATGATTGAGAACATCGATACCCATTTGAGTATGGGCAAACGACCCTTTCAGGCAGCGTTAGATGCCGCCAATGAGATTGGTCTGGCGGTCGTGGCGACAACGGCGACTATTGTGGCAGTGTTCCTGCCGGTGGCGTTTATGGGGGGGATTCCGGGACAGTTTTTCCAACCCTTTGGAGTAACGGTGGCAGTATCGACGATGTTCTCGACCTTGGTGGCCACCACCATGACCCCCATGTTGTCCGCCTATTTACTGAAACCTAAACCGCAAACCCGGGAGGGGTCTAATCTCCTCAATCCCGCCCCCAAACCAGGGCCCTATCGTCGTGTGTTGACCTGGGCCTTGCGTAATCGTGTCACCACCCTCTTGATTGCGATCGCCTTCTTTATTGGCAGTCTACAACTGGTTCCCTATATTCCCCAAGGTCTGTTTACCGATGGCGATCAGGGAATTAGTACCGTCAATGTGGAACTCCCCCCTGGAGCCAGGTTGAGGGATACGCTTGGGGTGAGCGATCGCCTCAGTGAGGTCTTACTCGACCATCCCGCCACCGAGAACGTGTTTGTCTCCGCCGGAAGTGGAGGCTCGACGGGGTCGGTGAACCGAGCCACTGTGCGCGCCATTCTCAAACCCACCGACGAGCGGGAGGTGAATCAACAGGAGTTTGAACAGGAAATTCGCTCTCGACTGGCTGAGATTCCCGGAGCGCGTTTAAGCTTCCAGTCGGCGGGGGCTGGGGGGGGTGGAAAAGACCTTTCCATCGTCCTCAGCAGTGAAAATCCCGAGGTGCTGTTAGAGACGGCGACGGCGTTAGAACAGCAAATGCGGGGTGTTCCCGGTTTAGTGGAAATTGCCTCTAGTGCCAGTTTGGTGCAGCCAGAATTGTTGATTCAACCGGATCTAGAACGAGCTGCTGATTTAGGGGTCTCCGTTCAGGCGATCGCCCGTACGGCGAATTTGGCGACCTTAGGGGATGTGGAGGCAAACTTAGCCAAATTTGACCTCCCTGACCGACAAATTGTCATCCGCGTGCAAATTGCCGAGGCCTATCGCAACGATTTACAAACCCTACGCAATTTAGAAATTCCCAGTCAATCGGGGGCGTTAGTGCCTCTCTCGTCAGTAGCGCGAATTGGTTTGGGGAGCGGTCCGGCCCAAATCGATCGTTTTGACCGCGCCCGTCAAATTGCCGTGGAAGCCAACCTAGAGGGGATTTCCCTAGGAGATGCTCTAGCCGCCGTGCGGGACCTACCAGCCATGAATCCCCTACCGCCCGGTGTGTTTGAACAGCCTTCTGGGGATGCCAAGATTATGGTCGATATTTTCACCCGTTTTCTAGGTGCGTTAGCATTTGCGATTCTCTGTATCTATGCCATTTTGGTGCTGTTGTATAACAATTTTCTCTATCCACTCACCATTTTGGTGGCATTGCCTTTATCTGTGGGCGGGGCATTACTAGCACTGTTAATTACGCAAAAAGAACTGGGGTTATTTGCCCTGATTGGTATTGTTTTGTTGATGGGATTAGTGACTAAAAATGCCATTTTGTTAGTGGATTGTACCCTAGCCAATGAGGAACAGGAGATTCCCCAATTCAAGGCTATCGTGGAGGCAGGGGTGTCCCGACTGCGTCCGATTTTCATGACCGCAATTTCCACGGTGGCGGGGATGATGCCCATTGCTTTGGAGTTGGGGGCTGGGGGTGAAGTGCGCTCCCCCATGGCGATCGCCGTCATTGGCGGTTTCTCCACCTCAACCATGTTGACGTTATTGGTGGTTCCGGTGTTGTTTACCTATGTGGACAATCTCAATCGCGCCTTTAAAGACACCTTAA
>SMDP01000190.1:3569-8235 GCA_012911965.1 Geitlerinema sp. P-1104 | reverse complement strand
GAAAATTTAACCCTGAGGCTTCTACATGACTTCTTCCCTGAAGCAAAAAGCTCCCTATGGCGCTTGGAAATCCCCCATTACCGCTGATCTGATTGTTTCTGAAAGTATTGGTTTAGGGGGACTCGCCTCCGATGGAGATAGCCTCTATTGGCTCGAAAGTCGTCCCTCAGAAGGAGGACGCACGGTTCTCGTTCGTCGTCAGGCCGATGGTGAGGTTAAGGATGTCACCCCCCAAGGCTACAACGTGCGCAATCGTGTTCATGAGTATGGTGGGGCCGCCTTTACCGTAGCCGAGGGGGTGGTCTATTTCTCGAACTTCAGCGATGGACGCATCTATCGCCAAGGCCCCGATGCTGAACCGGAAGCCCTCAGCCCCGAGGGGGACTTTCGTTATGCCGATTTTCAGGTGGATGGAGAGCGATCGCGGCTGATTGGGGTGCGTGAGGATCACTCCTGTGAGGGAGAACCGCAAAATACCATTGTAGCCATCGGCTTCGATGGTTCAGTGGAGGTTCTGGTGTCGGGGAGTGATTTCTATGCCTCGCCACGGTTAAGTCCCGATGGCCAAACCTTAGCCTGGCTGAGTTGGAATCATCCCAATCTCCCCTGGGATGGAACCGAGTTATGGGTGGCCCAAGTCACGGAGAATGGACGTTTAACCGCCTCCGAGAAGGTGACGGGAGGCAGGGATGAATCGGTGTTTTGCCCCCAATGGTCCCCGGATGGGTTTTTGCATTTTGTCAGCGATCGCGCCAGTTGGTGGAATCTCTATCGCTGGACTCAAAATGGGGTTGAACCCATGTTTCCCCTCAATGCGGAGTTCGCCACCCCCCAATGGGTGTTTGGCATGTCCACCTATACGTTCCTCAGTGCCGAACGGTTGGTTTGTACCTATACGCAACGGGGACTCTGGCAGTTGGCAACCCTCAACCCCAAAAGCCGACGGCTGCAAAATCTCGAAACCCCTTACAGTCAAATTTCCGCCCTCACGGCCCATGGCGATCGCCTGGCCTTCCTGGGAGGTTCAGCCACCCTGTCCAGTGCCTTCCTGTTAATGGATCTCGATGAGGGTGAGGTGGATGTGTTGCAGCGATCGACGCAACTGGAGATTGACCCAGGGTATCTCTCTCAACCGCAACCCATTGAATTTCCCACGGAAGATGGGGCCACGGCCTACGGCTTCTTCTATCCCCCCCAGAACCAGGATTATGACCCCTTAGAGACTGAAAAACCGCCCTTGCTGGTGAAAAGCCATGGCGGTCCCACAGCGGCGGCGTCGAGTGCCTTGCGGCTGTCAGTGCAATACTGGACCAGTCGCGGCTTTGCCTTTTTGGATGTCAACTATCGCGGCAGTACCGGCTTTGGTCGGGATTATCGCCAAGCCTTGGATGGACAATGGGGCATCGCCGATGTGGATGATTGCGCCAATGGGGCCAAGTTTCTGGCAGAACAAGGCTGGGTCGATGGCGATCGCCTGGCGATCACCGGTAGCAGTGCCGGAGGCTATACAACCCTAGCTGCCCTCACCTTCCGGGATACCTTCAAGGCCGGTGCAAGTTACTACGGCATTAGTGATTTAGAAGCCTTAGCCACCGATACCCATAAGTTTGAGTCGCGCTATTTAGACCGTTTGGTGGGCAAGTATCCCGAGGAAAAAGAACGCTATGTGGCGCGATCGCCCATTCATTTTACCGATCGCCTCTCCTGTCCGGTGATTTTCTTCCAGGGATTAGAGGACAAAGTCGTTCCCCCCAATCAAGCCGAACGCATGGTCGAGGCCCTACAAGAAAAAGGACTTCCGGTGGCATATGTTCCCTTTCCAGGGGAGTCTCACGGCTTTCGTCAGGGGGCAAACATCAAGCGGGCCTTAGAAGCGGAGTTTTATTTCTATTCCCGAGTCTTTGGCTATGAACCGGCTGAGGCCATCAAACCGGTGGAGATTGCCAATTTGGACTGATGGCCCCAAACTAGCGACGATGCTCCTTTAAACCGATTCAATGGTTCCGGTTCCCGAGAGGGCATCTCGTAGTTTCTCTAACGCAATGAGAGTTGGAACCAGGGCCAATAACATCAACGCAGACACCATGTCTCCACCCCAACCTTCATGAAGCCAGTCAAACAGTTCATCCTGTCCTTGACCATGGAGGAGGGTTAAAAAGGTATTGCGGAGGATATTGGTAATCACGCTGATGAGAACCCCCGAGAACAAAAAGGCCACCACTGTTTTTCGGAACCTCAGGGCCCCAGTCCAATAGAGCAACATCAGAGCCACATAAAGGGTAGTAAACAGCATTTTGAAGCCAGCACAGTGGGGGGCGACTTCCACAATACGACCCCCAACATAAATAAAGATTTCTTGCACGGTGACATCAAATCCCCATTGCGTGAGAATAAAGCCGGCAGTTCCGGCAATAAAGCTTTGCAGGGGATAGGAGAAGGGGGCAATTAAATAAGGAATATCGGTGGGGGTGGCCAGCAGCACCAGAAGCCAGGGAACACTGAGGAGTTTCATTCCCGGAACCCCTTTGAGACCAAAGCAGAGTCCCGATAGGAGAATGGGAAACGAGAGGCTCACCAGGTCAGGAGCGCCACTGATATAAAACGCGGCGGCTAACCCCAGAAGGACGGCTCCAAAGGGATTAAACTGATCGGGAAGTTCTTGCCATTTATGGCGTTTTTCCCAAACAATATAGGCGGCAAATGGCAAACCAATTACCCCATGACTGTAATATTCATGTTCTAGGCTAATGGTTTTGTTGAGCCAGCCATCATACCAATGGATAATCAGCGGTAGGTAGAGAACCGCTAGCAAGACAACCACCATTAGTTCTGTGGAATGTCGTTGTAGGGTGGACTTAAGCTGAGGTTGTAAGGTCATCGTGTTTTTCAGGGAGGGTTAGGGGATTTAGGCAGTCAGTCAACGGAACTGACTCCTGGATTAGGATAGGTTGGAGAGTTCCGTTTTAATGGCATAAACGACTCGTTCAATATCCTCGTCTGTCAAACCGGGATACATGGGTAAGGAGAGGATCTGCTCACTGAGAGCTTCTGAGGCGGGGAAATTCCCGGCACTATAGCCTAGGTTACGATAGGCAGGTTGTAGGTGACAGGGAATTGGGTAGTGAATCCCTGTTTGAATCCCTTGTTTCTCTAAGGCGTTGCTGAGGCGATCGCGATCGCATTGGGGATGGTTAACCCGAATCACGTAGAGATGATAGACATGGCCCGCACCGCTGTCATTGCGCATGGGGGTAATGCCCTGTTCTCGCAGCGGCGCGAGTAGGCGATCATAGGTTTGGGCCGCCTGGTTGCGCTGTTGGTTCCAATGGGCCAGATGAGGCAGTTTGACGTTGAGAATTGTGCCTTGCAGGGTATCGAGGCGGCTATTAGTCCCCCGATAGACATGAACATATTTCTTGGGAGCGCCATAGTTACGCAGCGATCGCACTCGCTCGGCGACATCAGCCTGATTGGTGACGACAATCCCGCCATTTCCAGCAGTTCCCAGGTTCTTACTGGGGTAGAAACTAAAGGCGGCAGCCATCCCCACGGAACCGGCGGTTTCCCCCTCCCGTTGCCCGAGATGGGCCTGGGCGGCATCTTCAAAGAGCATCAGGTTATGAATGGCGGCGATTTCTCGCAATTTTCTCGGAGAAACCAGTTGTCCGTAGAGGTGAACCGGTAAAATGGCGCGGGTGCGGGGGGTAATCGCCTGTTCAACGGCGTCGAGATCCATGAGTGCGGTGTCGGGATCGCAGTCGACTAACACCGGCGTGGCTTCGGCGTGCAGCACCCCAATCACTGTGGCGATAAAGGTATTCGCCGGGACAATCACTTCATCCCCTTGGCCAATCCCGCAGGCTTGCAACCCCAGGGCGATGGCATCGGTACCACAGGCCACTCCCACCCCATGGGCCACGCCGCAGGCTTGAGCGAAGGCCGTTTCAAACTCACGCACCGCCTGCCCTAAAATGAAATCACCCCGTTCTAAGACTTGGGCGATCGCCGCATCCAGTTCGGCTTGAATTGGCTGGTGCAGAGAATGCAGATCGACAAAGGGAATTGGGGTTGGCTCAGAAGTCATCATGGGCTGGTATAAAGGACAGAGGCTGATTTTTAAACTTTAGCTTGGTTATTTGAGCGATCGCCCTGAGTTTAGGGAAACTTCATAGAATCTTTACAGTAAAATTAGTTTATTTTGAGGGTTTACCGTAACTGGGGCAGAGTTTAAGCGGGTTAACTATCGGGGCTTAAACCAAAACTTTAATTAGAGACAACTACATCTGGTTATGGATAATTTTGTAGTCTTCTGGTAAGCCTTAAACGGAGTAGCTCCGTTAAAATATGGTTGCCAGAGGAGTTTAGGTGAATGGTGTCACGATACAAAGTTTCGGGATCATCAAGTCCATTGAATATCAATAAAACATCCACATAAGTAACCCCATAATCCTTGAGGTGATTAGCCAGGCGATCGCGGGCTTTCTCTTCATAGGGGCGCGGTCCCGTCTCTCCCAACTCTCGTTTTAAGGGAGTCAACAGCACCAGTAACGTGACATTTTGAGCTTGCAAATAATCACAAAGCTCACCAATAGCGTCTAAATTCTTCTGAACCACATCCCCATCCTCTTGACGTAGGTCAGCTAACTCAGGAATCTCCACCGGAGGG
>SMDP01000190.1:1757-3055 GCA_012911965.1 Geitlerinema sp. P-1104 | reverse complement strand
CCGCCGCCGTAAGGATGAGAAGGATGAGAATGGCTAAGACTTTCACAAGTATTTCTAGATTTCTGAGAGAGTTATGGGCGTCTAGCGGTCCAGCGACCTGGGCTGAACTCTAGTATAGGCGCTCACTCCGGTGAGTCTCGATCGCCTCAGATTAGAGGGCAATCGCGCGAAAGAATCCCGGCCAGCCCGAGAACTGCATCCGAACAAACGGTATAGTTGATCTGGGACAGGGTGGCAGTGATGTCCCCCATCCTTCTAGGCCAATGCCTGGGATGGCCATTGACCCTGGGGAAATCCCTTTCCCCGTCTAGCGTCAGCCTCCCCCGACCAATCAAGTCCGAAATTAGCAAAAACGTGGACTTCAAGCAGATTTTCCAAACCTCAAACCCAATTATCGGAGTTGTACACCTACTTCCCTTGCCCTCCTCACCCCGCTGGGGGGGGAATCTGAAGACGGTCATCGATCGCGCCGAACGAGAAGCGGCCGCACTGGCCGCCGGGGGGGTCGATGGCATGATTGTCGAGAATTTCTTTGATTCCCCCTTCACCAACGGACAAGTCGACCCGGTGGTGGTCAGTGCGATGACCGTCATTGTGGAGCGTCTGATGGGGTTAGTCACGGTTCCCATTGGCGTTAATGTCTTGCGTAACGATGCTCGTAGCAGTTTGGCGATCGCCAGTTGCGTGGGTGCTAAGTTTATTCGAGTCAATGTCCTCACCGGCGTGATGGCAACGGATCAGGGCCTGATTGAAGGCTGCGCTCATGACTTGATGCGCTACCGACGGGAACTCGGCAGCGAGGTGCAAATTCTGGCCGATGTCCTCGTCAAGCACGCCTATCCCCTGGGAAGTCCTAGCCTCAGCCTCACGGTGCGAGAAACCTTAGAACGAGGCTTAGCTGACGGCGTGATTCTTTCAGGAATAGCCACCGGGATTCCTCCGAGTCTTGAAGATTTAGAAGTGGCTCAACGGGCCGCTGGTTCTAAACCCGTCTTGATTGGCAGTGGTGCCACCTGGGAAAATATCCCCCACTTGATGAAGGCAGCCGATGGGGCCATTGTCTCAAGTTCCCTGAAACGACATGGCCAAATCCACGAACCCATTGACCCCATCCGAGTCAGTCAATTTGTCGAAGCGGTGCAAGCCTCACCGACAGGGGAGACCCCACCTAGTGTCAATAGTCGAGCCTTAAACAAAGTGCGATCGTAGTTCTAGAGGAGAAGCATTCATGACTCGTCGATCTGCCAGCCCTCGGTTTGCCCCTTGGTCTCGCCCTCTCATGGGGGCGATCGCCGCCT
>SMDP01000190.1:0-1484 GCA_012911965.1 Geitlerinema sp. P-1104 | reverse complement strand
CAGCCTTTAGTGGCTACCTGATGACCATCTTAGTTGGGGAACTGCATGAGTTTTGCCCCTACTGTCTGTTTTCCGCCCTCTTGTCGTTTAGTTTGTTTGCCCTAGCCGCCTTTAGCCAAACTTGGGAGGATGAAGGACAGCCCTTCTTCACCAGTTTTATCCTGATTGTGGTCACCGTCGTGGGGGTGACCGGACTCTATGCCAATGCTAGACCAACGGTGGCGGCGACTCCCGCCCAGAGGGCGGAGGGTGGCCAGAAAGCCCCCCCAGTCACCACCGAGTCAGGAGCGGCTGAGGTGGCCCTGGCGGAGTATTTAACAGAGGTTGGGGCCCGTGGCTTTGGGGCCTATTGGTGTCCCCATTGTTATAGCCAGAAACAACTGTTTGGCGCTGAAGCCTTTGAGAAGCTGACTTATATTGAATGCGATGCCAATGGCTATCAGGCTCAGCCTCAAGTCTGTCAGGCTGCTGGAGTCCGGGCCTATCCTAGCTGGGAGATTAACGGAGAACTGTATGAAGGAACCCGTGAATTGCGGGAGTTGGCCCGGTTATCTGGCTATGAGGGCGATCGCGAATTTCGCCATTCGATTCGCACTGTCCGTTAAGGCCTGTTGACCTGAGGCCAGATTGGCAGACAGAGACTGCTATAATCCCGTCTCAGAGAAGACTGTTTTTTTAAGTTGGGGGCAAAACATGGTGGTACAGTGGCAAGAAATTTCCGGGGCAGTGACCGCACCTCGGGGCTATCAGGCAGCAGGAATTGTAGCCGGTCTGAAACCGTCCGGCGCCAAGGACTTGGCCCTGATTTATTCCGAGGTGGATGCGATCGCCGCTGGGGTCTTTACTCAAACTCAAGTGCGGGCGGCCTGTGTAGATTATTGCCGCCAACAGTTGCAGCGCAAGGCAAGCGCCCGGGCTATCCTCTGTAATGCGGGTCAAGCTAACGCTGCTACCGGAGAAGGAGGCTGGGAGGATGTGCGCGAAAGTGCCCAATTGCTGTCTCAGTCTTTGGGGATTCCTGGGGATGCGGTGTTGTTGGCCTCGACGGGGGTGATTGGACAACGGATTAAGATGGAGGCCCTGCGTCAGGGGGTTCCTAAACTTGTTGCTGAACTCTCGGAGACTGGCGGCGATGAGGCGGCCGCGGCCATTATCACCACGGACTTAGTGACGAAATCGATTGCGTTGGAAGCTCAATTCGGCGATCGCACTGTGCGCATGGGGGGCATCTGTAAAGGATCGGGGATGATTCACCCCAATATGGCCACCATGTTAGGCTTTATCACCTGCGATGCGGTGGTGTCCTCGCAACTGTGGCAGGAAATGCTGAGTCGGGCAGTGGATAAGAGTTTTAATCAGATCACCGTGGATGGGGATACCAGTACCAATGATACGGTGATTGCCCTGGCGAATGGTCAATCTCGGACTCCGGCAATTTTGCGGGATGGCCCGGAAGCCCAGAAGTTGGAAGCGATGTTGACGGC
>SMDP01000019.1:8844-34567 GCA_012911965.1 Geitlerinema sp. P-1104 | reverse complement strand
AGGGCAACCACAAGGGTGTGCCCCTACGTCTTTTCTACTGCCTACTGCCTAGGGCAACCACAAGGGTGTGCCCCTACGTCTTTTCTACTGCCTACTGCCTTTTTCCCCATGTTTACTCCCATCTACGGCCCCGTTACCTCCTGGCGTTATGGAACCTCCCTCGGGATTGACCTAATCGGCGAAGTGTCAACCTGTAGCTTTGACTGCGCCTACTGCCAACTCGGAGAAATCGAGCGTAAAACCCAACAGCGACAGATTTTCGTCCCCACCGCTGATCTCATAGAAGCCTTAAAGGCCTATGCCCCCTGGCCTGTTGACATCGTGACCTTTAGTGGCAGTGGCGAACCGACCCTGGCCGAGAATTTAGGAGAGGCGATCGCCGCCGTCAAAGCCCTAACCCAGAAACCGGTTTTAGTCCTCAGCAACGCCACCCTCCTCAACCAGCCCGAGGTTCGGGCAGCTCTCAACCAAGCCGATCGCGTCTCCCTCAAACTCGATGCTCCCAACCCGGATCTCTTGCGTCGCATCAATCGCCCCGTGGAAGGAGTCTCCTGGGAGGCGATCCTAGAAGGTTTACAACGTTTCCGCCGTGACTATCCCGGAATCGTCGATATTCAGACCATGCTCCTGAGTCCTTGGAAGGCAGACGAGCAACAGGCCTATCAGGAGTTGATTGCCCAACTGCATCCCCACGAGATCCAACTCAACACCCCCACTCGGCCCAAACCCGTCGGCCATCAACTCGACGGCCGGGGGAACCACAGTCAGGGCGATCGCCCCTATGCCGTGCGTCAGCTCAAATCCGTCTCCCGAGAAGTCCTCCAAGAGTTTGCCGAACATCTACAACGGGCGATCGCCATCCCCGTCCGCTACCGCTAACTCAGAGACACCGAGCCGTTCAACGAGAGAGACTCCAGCATTAACTCAGCCTGATCACCTTCAAGAGTAAAGGGCTGACTGACCAAATCAAAAGAGGGATAGCTGTCATCCACCGAACGAACCCGCAGATAGGTTTCATTGGGTTGATTAAACGGAGCCGTATCACCCTCACGGACAATCTCAGGAACCGACAAGGTCACCGAGCCAGTCGCATCGGCTGAAATCCAGTCCGTAAAGCGTCCGCTAGTTTCCTCACCCGCTTGCGGGCCAGCATAAAGAGAGGCTTCCCATTGCGCCGTGTCCCCAAATCCCTGAATAGGAAAGTCGGTGGTAAAGAAACGTAGACTCTGAGACGCCGAGCCATCCCCCTCAGTGGTGACCTCAATGCGAGTGGGATCCTGACCGGTGAGCGGATCTAACTGCTGATCCAGTCCACGAATATCAGCCGTAATCCTACCCGAATCAAGGGTGACTTCAGTCTGATTGCCTTCGAGAGTAAATGGCTCACTGACTAAATCAAAAGAGGGATAGCTGTCATCCACCGAACGAATCCGCAGATAGGTTTCATTGGGTTGATCAAAGGGAGGCGTATCACCCTCACGGACAATCTCAGGAAGCGACAACGTCACCGAGCCAGTTGGCTCGGCTGAAATCCAGTCCGTAAAGCGTCCGCTAGTTTCCTCACCCGCTTGCGGGCCAGCATAAAGCGAGGCTTCCCACTCCGCCGTATCGCCAAATCCCTGAACGGGAAAACTCAGAGACTGAGCCGGGGGGGCCGGTTGTAAATACTCAATCTCACCCAAATCTCCCACAAACTCATTGGCGGTGATAGAGCTCGAGACAATTCCCTGAAGAAGCGCCACCGTTTCACCGTTGCGAATTACCGCCGTTGAGCCGTCAAGATCCTGAACCTGAAGATTCGCAAAGCCAAAGTCATCGGGAAGGCGAATCGCATCAACTCCCGGTTGAAAATCAGTAATCACATCTCGATCCGCACCCGAAGGAGCCATCACAAACTGATTGGCTCCCCCTCCACCGGTTAACGTATCTAATCCTCGATCTCCAGATAAAACATCATTTCCGGGCCCCCCGACAATCACATCATTTCCTTGTCCGCCGAAAATCGTATCATTCCCGGCTCCACCGATGATCGTGTCATCGCCCCGGTTCCCAAATAAAACCCGTTCTGTATCGTTATTAACTAAATAATCGTTGCCGTCTAACATGGCGATCGCCCCGGGTAAGGGGGAACTCTCTAATGCCGCCAATTGTTCAGGAGGTAGCTCCTCAACGACGACATTATCATCTCCTTCGCTGGCAATTCCCCAGTTAAAGCCATCAACTGCAACAACATTCAGAGCCATAAATTAACCTCTAATTTTATTGATAAGGCTTATGGTAACATAACACTTCATGCATTCATGTAAAAAATGTAACAATCTGTTTGTCCCACCTAGGCTACCCACAAGGCAAGGTAGAGGACAACCCAGCATCCCAAGAGTCAACTCCCGACTGTAGCTGTCCTCCGCCGACGGACGGTTACTCGTCTGAAGGAGTCCCCAACCAATCCGAATCAGTACTAATCACCAGAGAATTAATCGCCACATCAACCTGGTGGCTCCCTTCCGTCAGCGTAAAAGCCTCACTCACAAAATCAAACGAGGGATAGGCATCATCTAGAGAACGAAGCCGGACATAGGTTTGCTCTTCCTCACCAAACGGAGCCGTGTCATCCTCACGAACCTCCTCAGGAAGCATAAAGTTTAACAGACCCTCCTCATCTGGAGATTTCCACTCGGTAAAGCGTCCACTGGTTTCGTCCCCCGGTTCCGTTCCCATATAGAGAGAGGCCTCCCAATCTGAGGTAGCACCAAACTCCTCATCGGGGAACATGAGCGTGATAGAAACACGAGCCTCCCCTTCTTCCAGGTCAGCCATGGGGGCCTCTGTCTGCACCTCTTCCTCACCATTCACCTGAGCGAGATCGTCATTCACCTCAACGCTATTACAAGCAAGCAGAGGCAGAGTCAAGAGTAATAAGAGTGCTTGGTTTCGCATTGTCTTACAAGTTTATCGGTAGATTACAAGTCTCCGATATGTTATCGCATCTGCCTAATTTGAGAGATTTGACATCTTGCAACACGAAGGGAACAGAGGGACAAGGACTCGCTACGAAGGACTCGCTACGCTCGATTTTTCTGTTAAGCCTGGAGCCAGCTTGTCGTGAAAGGTCCCAGCGGGATGATGAGTCAAACCTTGGCGATTCATCCCGCAGAGAGTCAGGGTCGAGAATTCACCAAGATTTCCGTCACCACATCCCCACCCGTGACGACAAAGGTTTGCTCCTCCAACTTACCATCCGCTCGTGGGCCCGTCAGTTGTAAGGGGGGATCGACCTGGCGATAGGCTACATTTCCCTCAGCCTCAAAGGTTTCAGAGGGAATAAACCAGGTCAATTCATTGGCCGTTAACTGAGCTTGATTCTCCTGGCCCAACACCTCAACCCCATCTTGCAGATAGAAAACCTCATCCGGTAAGCTCATCCAGCCTCGGTTTCCACTTAAGATGACCTGTTTCTCACGATGAGTAACCCGTAACGGCACATCTGAGGTTAGCAATTGCTCCTTTAAATCCCAATCCAGGCGATGGCTGGCTACATCCACCGCTGGCTCAAGTAAAGCTAAGCGAACATTCTCTTCTAGGCGAGCCACCTGAGTCTCTAGGTTAACCTCGATCCTCTCCGCCGCCGCGCGATCGGTGACGGTGACAGCTTGCAAGTCCCGAGGTTCTGGGGGAGGGTCTTGAGGTTGCATCGCATTATCCCCATCCACCTCATTCGCCACCTCATCATCCCCCTGCACCGGATCGGGGGTGGGGGCGATCGCCTCGGGAGGTGCTTCGAGCCAGTCGTAGCGAGCCACCTGAACCGCAACCTCGCTCAGAACCAACTGTTCCGGGATTTGCCAGAGGAGTTCCTCCGTCATCACCTGGAGAGACGGCTCATCGATATTCGCGATCACATCCCCAATCGCTTGCAGATGTTGCACATCACTGAGAAAGACCATCTGTTGAGCCTGTAGATGCGCCGTCTCATGGGTGGCGGTGACATTTTCGTGAATATCGAGGCGATCGCCCTGAGGTTGCCAATCTAAGCGATCGCCGCGCACCACCACCTGATCTCGCAGATCAACCACCACCACCTCATCCTCCAGAAAAATCGTCCGTTCCTCCTGTTCGAGAGTTCCCGAGCGGCCCTGCACCTGATAAATCGGCTCCCCTTCTCGGTAGAGTTGACCCGAGACATTTTCCAATTGAGCCACCTGGCGATCGCTACTGTAGGTGACCCGTTCAGCATGAACAATCCAAAGAATGTTGTTATCGTCGTCCACCTGTTGCAGTCTGACATTCTCAAACAGCAGACTGGGATCAACCTCTTGTGAAGGGATCGACTCAGCCGGATCCGGGGATTGAGCCGTGGGGGTACAAGCACCGACAAGAACAGCTACCATCAGCAGCAAACCGAGAGGACGCGATCGCCAAACTCGTCGCGTCCCATCAGACCCAAAAAAGACAGAGGTCATAAAATCCTGGTGAAATGAACCTTATTTGCTAGGTTTATCCTCAATCACGGGAGACCCCCCCACACCGGAGAGAGGACGATAGGTATAGGGATGATGCCTAGGGTTTTTTTGAATTTCCTCCTTGATATTCTCCAAATCAATATACCGATCTGCCACATTGATGAGACTATCGCTAGTCATCGAGCGCAAACTCACCACCTCAACTCGGACGCCGCGATAGCTCACCGCATCCACCGCATAGGCGAGATCCCCATCGCCACTGACGAGAATCGCCGTATCATAGGCTCCCACCAAGGCCATCATGTCCACCGCAATTTCCACATCCAAGTTAGCCTTTTTAGAGCCATCGGGAAGCTGCACCAAATCCTTGGCAATAACGCGATAGCCATTGCGACGCATCCAGAGCAAAAAGCCCTGTTGCTTCTCATTGGTGCGATCGACCCCCGTATAGAAAAAGGAGCGTAACAGCCGAGAACCAGCCGTCAAGCGACAAAGCAGCTTCGTATAGTCAATTTCCATGCCCAACTGCATGGCCGCATAGAATAGATTAGAACCATCAATAAAAATCGCCACGCGACCTCGGTTCTCTAGCACCTGTTCCGGCGTAAATATCGAGTCATGCTCGAAATCATTTAACATGGCTTGTTATCCTCAGGGTTGTTATCTATCAGAGAATTTAAATGAAATGCCCCAGACTCGTCTGTGATGACGATGAGGCTGTATTCCCATTATAATTTCTGGTTCTTGAAAAAAAAGACAAAGGGTTCGATTAACCATCTGTCTCGGATCTTAGAAGACCTTCAAAAACAGAGGCGATCGCAACCCCTCACTAATCTACAGCAATTGAGACTACTCGCTAGGCGCCTCAATACGCCGAAAAACAGGCTCCGGTTTATTCAAGGATTGCCCAGGGGGCAGAGCGCCCCAGGTTCCATGATGCTCAAAGGGGGCCGTTTCTCGAACCGACTGAGGCTGATCGAAATCAGTACTATAGCCCAATTGTCCATAAATAGCGGTACTCAAGTGAGGAACCACCGGGGACAATAAATAGGCCACCAGACGCACCGACTCCAATACACTATAGAGAACTTCCTCAACCGCCGCTTGTTCCCCCTGTTTATACAGTGACCAGGGAGCGCGATCATCGATATATTTGTTGCCCGCACGCACCAAACTCAAACTCGCTCCACAAGCCTGATGGAAGGCCAGGCTTTCATACGCAGAGCGCACCTGGGGCGTCAAGGGGTCCCCCAAGGCCTTGAGCGGGTTCTGAGGAGAGATGCCGGCAACATCGAGGTTGGGAACAGAGCCACCACAGTATTTACGGGCCATCCCCAGGGTTCGATTAAGAAGATTCCCAAAATCATTGGCGAGGTCAGCATTGATGGTATTGATAAAACGAGTCTCATTGTAATCACCATCTCGGCCAAACTCGATTTCCTTCATAAAATAATAACGAAAGGCATCGGAGCCGAAGCGTTCCACCAGATCTATCGGGTCTACAGTATTGCCTAAGGTTTTACTGATTTTATGACCATCCTTGGTGAGGAAGCCATGACCAAACACCCGTTCCGGTAGCGGCATCCCCGCCGACAGTAACATCGCGGGCCAGTACACCGCATGGAAGCGCAAGATATCCTTACCAATCAGGTGCAGTTGGAAAGGGTAGCCCCGCTCTAACACACGCTCTAAGGTGGGGTCATCCTCCGGGGCCAAGAGTCCCGTGATATAGCCCAACAGGGCATCAAACCAGACATAGAGCGTATGGTCGGGGTTCTCAGGAACCGGAAACCCCCAGTCCATGTTGACCCGAGAGATGGAGAAGTCTTGTAATCCTCCCTGCACAAAACTGAGGACTTCATTGCGGCGCATCGGCGGTTGAATAAACCCCGGTTGCTTTTCGTAGAGGTCTTCTAACGGCTTTTGATACTTCGAGAGGCGAAAAAAGTAATTTTCCTCATCCCGCCATTCCACCTGGCGATTCGGGTGCAGCGGACAGTAATGATCCTCTAGCAGTTCCCCTTCATCCTTGAACTCCTCACAGGCGACACAATACCAACCTTTCTGTTGGCCCAGATAAATATCGCCATTGTCCCAAACCCGTTGGAAGAACTCCCGCACGATCGCCTCATGGCGCGAAGCGGTGGTTCGACTAAAACTGTCATACTGGATGTTCAGCTTTTGCCAAAGATCCTCAAAGCAGGCCACCACCTCATCACAGTAGGCTTGGGGATCCCGTTCCTTCTCTTGGGCCGTGCGTTGGATTTTCTGTCCATGTTCGTCGGTTCCCGTGACAAATGACACCGAATCTCCCAGAAGCCGGTGGAAGCGGGCCAGTACATCGGCGGCCACCGTTGTGTAGGCACTGCCAATATGGGGGAGAGCGTTGACGTAGTACAGAGGGGTCGTTAACGCGAAGGTCTGATGTTGAATTGGATTAGGACTCATAAAAACGGGATTCCGCCGAAAGCTCCAGGACAGTATATCTATCATATACTGTGGGTTCCGTGCCAATAGAGAGCCTTGGGGCTGATATCCCGTAACCCCTGATACTGAATCATATATTTTTGTTAAGCTGGAGTTGACGGTTTGTCATTCCTCTGCTGAAGCCTCAACCGACCATCGAGGTAGAATCCCCTCTCGATGATTGCCCAGATTTCCCCTCAACTCAACTGTCTGCCAAACGCCAAACTATGCCCGTAGAAAACTCCTTACAACTCTCCCGTGGTCTATTGGGGAGCCTCGGCACTAAATTTTTTCTCTATCACGAGAATCGGATTCCCGAATCCGGCTCTCTCGTCATTGCCAGTAATCATCGCAGTATTTTAGACGCGCCCGTCTTAATGGCGGCCCTCAACCGTCCCATTCGCTTTGCCTGTCATCACTATATGGGGCAGGTTCCCCTGATGCGAGATGTGGTGACTGGGATGGGGGCATTTCCCCTAGAGGATGCCCGACGTCGTCAGCAAAGTTTTCTCCGCCAGGGGAGTGCATTATTGGCTCAGAGACAACCCGTTGGAGTCTTTCCCGAAGGAACCCAACCCATGGTGACCCAAACCGAAGCGCGATCGCTCGGAGAGTTTCATCGAGGCTTCGCCCATTTGGCCCTACAGTTTGCCAGTCGTCATCCGCGCCAAGATGTGGCGATTCTGCCCATGGCGATCGTGGCCCTCGAAGAACAGATGTATCAACCCATTCCCATCCGTTTCTTGCGGATGTTTGACCCCAGCGAACCCCTCTTTGACCAACCCGGCTGGCATCCCATGGTGGTGTATAAACGTCTGGCGGTGTCCGTGGGTCATCCCTACTGGATTCGTCAGGGCGATCGCGACGCCTATCAAGGCAGCCAGGGCAAAGCCACCGTCAAACGGGTCACCCAAAGCTGTCATGATGAAATCTTAGACTTACTCAAATCGACTCGCTGATGACCCCACTCACCCTGCTAACACCCAGCCAACCCAACCCCCATCAGCCCCTGTTTGTCTATCTCCCAGGGATGGATGGTTCCGGCTATTTACTGCGATCGCAGCTGCCTCGGCTCGCCCCCCATTTTGACATTCGCTGTTTGCAACTGCCCCCAGATGACCTACGAGACTGGCACAGCTTAGCCCAGGAAACCCTAGACCTCCTGGCCCCCCTGCGTCAAGGTCGTCCCCTCTACCTATTTGGCGAATCCTTTGGCGGCTGTTTAGCCCTAATGATGGCCAGTCAACAGCCCGACTGTTGCGATCGCCTCATCCTCAGTAACCCCGCCTCAGCCCTACAACGCCGTCCGCTGCTGCTTTGGGGGTCCCATCTCGTCCAATGGATGCCCGACTTCCTCAACGCCATCTCAGCCCTAGGATTATTGCCCTTCCTCGCCGCCCTCGATCGCATCCCCGCCGAAAACCGCCAGGCCCTCCTCGATGCCATGCGTCACGTCTCCAGCAAAGCCATCACCTGGCGAATTGGCCTACTCCGAGACTTTCGCATTCCCCCCGAACAACTCGCCCGCATCCACCCACCCACCCTGATCCTGGCCAGTACCTTAGACCATCTCCTGCCCTCCCTCAGCGAAGCCCAAGACCTCATCCAAGTCCTCCCCAACGCCAAAATTCACCATCTGCCCCATAGTGGTCATGCCTGTCTCTTAGAACGAGATACGAATTTACTAAAGATTTTAAAGCAAGAAAACTTCTTGACAAAACAATTAAGCATGAACCACTAACCCCAACATAAAAACAACCCAAATAACTCAAGACTATCGCCCCGCTTAAGCCATCATTTTAACGAACATAAAAAATAACCCATGACAATCAACACAGTTGACCTAAATATCGCCCCATTTATCGACCATTCCCTCCTCAACCCCTGTGCCGGAGACGAGCTAGTGCGGCAATGGTGCGCCCAAGCCGATCGCTTTGGCTTTGCCTCCGTCTGCGTCTATCCCAGTCGAGTCCTCCTCGCCCGCGAATGTTTACAGGGTAAGACCCCCAAAGTCTCAACCGTCATCGGCTTTCCCACCGGGGCCACCACCTCCAAAACTAAACTCTACGAAGCCCTAGAAGCCGTCGAACAGGGTGCATCTGAACTTGACATTGTCCTTAACCTAGGCTGGGTCAAAGAACAAAAAACAAAACTGATTTACGACGAAATCGCCAGCATTTGCGACGAAAGTAACGTGACCGTAAAAGCCATTTTAGAAACCAATCTTTTAAATTATGACGAATTAAAACTAGCCAGTAACATCGCCATCGACGCTGGCGTACAGTTTCTCAAAACCTGCACCGGTTGGAACGGCGGCGTCCAACTTGAGCATGTCAAGCAACTCAAAGAGATCGCCAAAGGTCAAGTCGCCATCAAAGCCTCCGCTGGGATTCGCACCCACAGCGACGCGATCGCCCTCATCGAAGCCGGAGCCACCCGTCTCGGAACCTCCTACGGCGTTCAACTCCTCCAACCCGACGACGAACCAGAAGACCCCACCTCCACCTAGCCCCCACTGCCTACTGCCTTCTCCCCCCTGCTGCCTACTGCCTACTGCCTACTGCCTTCTTTTCCCCTGTTCCCTATTCCCTATTCCCTGTTCCCTTCTCCCCCATGTACCGCCTCACCGGAATCAACCTCAAAAGTATGCCCCTGGGGGAAAGCGATCGCCTCCTAACGATCCTGACCCCAGAACGAGGATTACTGCGAGTCGTCGCCGCCGGATCTCGCAAAAGCAAATCCAAATTTGGCGGACGAACCGGATTATTCGTCCTCAACGAACTGATGATCAAACCCGGTAAAACCCTCGATCGCATCCACCACGCCGAAACCCTCGCCTCCTACCCAGGACTCAGCCGTCACTTCGGCCTGCTCACCGCCAGCCAGTACCTCGCCGAAATCGCCCTCAACCAAGCCTTAGAAGACAGTCCCCAACCGGACCTATTCAACCTCCTAACCGAACACCTCCAGCGTCTAGAACAGCTCCCCCCTAACGCCCCCGTCGCAGCAGTATTAGCCCATTTATGCCAAGGTATCTTTCATCTACTCGCCCTGGGAGGCATTGCCCCGCAAGTTCATCACTGTTGTCTGTCTCAGAAGCCGCTCATCGCCAATCCCACTCAACTCAACCCCGAAATCGGCTTTAGCATTCGTTCCGGGGGAATCGTCGCCCCCGCACAACTGCAACAAGTCCAACACCAGCAACAGCCTTCAGTACAGAATCAAGACGCAGATCATGAAGCCGTCGCCAACCAAGCCGCTTTCACCCCAACCCCTAACCGTTACCTCAACGGTCATCAACTCTCCCTACTTCAACAACTCTCCCAACCCAACCTATCTGCGATCGGCGATTCCCCAGACATCGCCTGGATTGTCATCGAGCAGATCCTCAGAGACTACACACAACATCATTTGGGACGTGCAATTCGCTCTGCTACCTTAATAAATAGTTACGTTGCCTCCTGCCAAACTCAACGAACATAGACCACACTGCCACCCTCCCATTGACGGCCCTATCTGTATTTATCTATTTGTTGTGCCAACCCTATGACACCCCTGCCTGAAACAAACCCTGTTCCTAGCCCAGACATCGACTCGGATCACGATCGCCCCAAAGATGGAGAACGAGGATTTATCCCCGTTCTCAAGAATCGTAACTTCCTGACCCTATGGGGTGGGCAAGTCTTCTCCCAGATTGCCGATAAAGTCTATCTCGTGATGGCGATCGCCCTCGTCGCCAACCAATTCCAAGCCGAAGGTCAAAGCATCAGCGGCTGGGTATCTGCCATCACCATCGCCTTCACCATCCCAGCCGTTCTCTTTGGCTTCATCGCCGGCGTCATGGTAGACCGCTGGCATAAAAAAGACGTATTGATCAACAGCAACGTGCTGCGAGGGCTATTCGTGCTGATTCTGCCGATTTTAGTCTGGCTCACAGAAGGACAAAGCCTATGGGGTGAAATCCCCCTCGGGTTCATCATGCTCCTAATCGTGACCCTGCTCGTCTCCACCCTGACCCAATTTTTTGCCCCCGCCGAACAGGCCGCCATTCCCCTGCTCGTACAACGACGACATCTCCTGTCAGCCAACTCCCTCTACACCACCACCATGATGGCCTCAGTCATCATCGGCTTTGCCGTCGGAGAACCCGTCCTCGCCTTTGCCAACCAACTCTTGGGGGATCTCAACTACAGTGAAGAATTAGTTGTTGGCGGCAGTTACGTTGTCTCAGGCCTGCTGCTGATGTTGATGCAGATTCGAGAACGCATTGACATCAAAGAACGGGCCAAAACCAAAGTCTGGCAGGATCTCAAAACCGGATTAGCGGTGCTGCGAGATCAGCCTCGGGTTCGCAGTGCCCTCATTCAACTAATTATCCTCTTTTGTGCCTTTGCCGCCTTAGCCGTTCTGGCCGTCCGTGTGGCTGAAATCATGCCAGAATTGCGGGCAGAACAATTTGGCTTCCTCCTCGCGGCCAACGGCGTGGGAATGGCCATTGGAGCAGCGGTCGTCGGTCAAATCGGCTCTAACTTTGTCCCCCGTCGTCTCAACCTCTATGGTTCAATTGGGGTCGCCCTATGTCTAGGGGGCCTCAGTTTCTACAGCAGCCAGCTGATTCCCTGCTTGATTGTCATCACCCTCTTAGGCTTTTGCGCCGCCTGGGTGGGCATTCCTATGCAAACCATCATTCAAGCAGAAACCCCCGAAGAACAACGGGGTAAAGTCTTTGGGCTACAAAACAATGCCGTTAACATTGCCCTGACCCTGCCCTTAGCCCTAGCCAGCATCGCGGAAGCCCAATTCGGTCTAGCCCCAGTTTTGCAAAGTCTGGGAGTCATCGTCGCCCTAGGCGGCCTAATAACCTGGTATATTGCCGATAAAAGTTCTCCGTCCCGTCGCTCCAAGAGTCCTCGCTAGTAACGGTTGTCATTCTGCCTAAGTTAGATTGAAACCTGCTCTTAGATGAGTACGCTCCCCTCTGTCCCATTCCCCTGGAAGCAGTCGCGAGCCTTGACGGCTTGAGGCGGTTCTGAGATCCCGTTCACCTTTTCGATTTGAATGCACATCGCTTGGCTTGGAAAAAAATCGCCGTTTTGTGGCAATGTCACCTACAGCCGCGAAGTTACAAACGCGCTACTAGACCGGAATAATCGGGTCAGTTTTTTGCACTTTTGTCAAAATGCTGCTGACTCAGAACCAGGAGTCTCCGTTAAATCGGTGGCGGATACGGAGTGGGATGGATTGGAGTCCCCCTCGATAGCCCATGAAGTCTCACTTCCCTGTCTCTACAAATCCACGCTATACACCATTCCAACTCTGAAGTCAAGTAAGATTCTGGCGGATGCCTTGCGAGAGCTGAAGCCGGATTTGGTTCATGCCTCCCTAACCCTATCCCCCCTTGATTTTGTCCTGCCGGAAATTTGTCAAGAGTTGGGCTTACCTCTCGTTGCCACCTTTCACCCCCCCTTCGATCGCCGCCGTCGCAATCTCACATCAAGTACCCAACACTTGATGTATCAACTCTATGCGCCCTTCCTAGCCAACTACGATCGCACCATCGTTTTCTCCCAGATTCAACGGGATTTATTAGCCCAACTCGGAGTTCCCCTAGAGCGGATTGCTGTTATCCCCAATGGGGTCGATTCCCTGAAATATTCCCCCGGAGCCTCGGCCTTAAAATCACAACTGCGAGCGGAACGCTTATTTGTCTACCAGGGACGGATTGCCATGGAAAAAAATGTCGAGTCCCTGCTCAAAGCCTGGAAATCGGCATCCATGGGCCCCGATAGTCAACTCCTCATTGTCGGTGATGGCCCCCTAGCCACCTCTCTACGGGTGAGTTATTCTCAGGCCCATCAGATTCATTGGCTCGGCTATATCGCCGATGAAAGCCGTCGCATCGAAATTCTTCGGGGTGCGGATGTTTTTATCCTCCCCTCTCTAGTAGAAGGGTTATCCCTATCTTTATTAGAGGCCATGGCCTGTGGCCTAGCCTGTTTAGCCACCGATGCAGGAGCCGATGGGGAAGTTCTCGAAGATGGGGCCGGCGTGGTTCTGGATTCTCAACGGGTAATGAGTCAGCTACAAACCCTCTTACCTCTATTTCAAGACCATCCAGAAATGGGCAATTTGCTGGGGTACAAGGCCCGTCAGCGAGTTTTAGAACGCTATACCCTGGATAAAAATATCAGTCGCTTAGAAGATCTTTATGGTGAACTGTTATCTCAAACAAAAATGTCGGTGGGGTTTTTATGAGCCAGACGAGACTACACCTGAGAGGGCCTAACCTCGGCCGGACCCTGGGACTAATTTTATGGCTGCTGCTAGTGTGGCTAGGGTGGGAGTCTCCCACGATCGCCGCTGAGGAGTCTCTCCTCTCTGGGGCCATTGAATTTCATGTGCATACGGCCCCGGATGTGGTGCCGCGACTTTGGGATGATCAGCAATTGGTTGACGCAGCCGAAGCAGCGGGATTGCGAGCGGTGGTGTTGAAAAATCATGTGCTTCCTACGGGCGATCGCGCTCAACTGGCTCAACAGAGGGTACAGCGGCTTCAGGTATTTGGAGGAGTCGTACTGAATGAGGCGGTGGGAGGCCTGAACCCAGAAGCGGTGCGGGTGATGAGTCGCATCTCGGGGGGCCGGGGTAAGGTCGTTTGGCTCCCCACCCTTGACGCGGCCTATCACCGGCAACGATTTGGCCAAGGAAATCGGGGGATTTCTCTGTTACAGGGCGATCGCCTCTCTCGGGAGTTAGAACTAATCTTATACTCGGTGCGCGATCGCCAGTTAGTCTTGGCAACCGGCCATGTCTCCCCAGCCGAAGTTTTGGCCGTGGTTCGCCGGGCCCGCGAGTTGGGTATCGACAAACTCCTGATTACCCATGCTATGGCGGAGGTTCCCGGATTAAGTCTGGCTCAAATGCAAACCCTGGCAGACTTGGGAGCCTATCTAGAACTCGACTATGTGAATGCTCTTATGGGAGAGGCGGCCGTTGACCCAGCTCATCGGGCTTGGCGCAAGGTTAGCCTAGGGGAGATGGCCGAGGCGATTCGGGCCATCGGCAGTGAGCATATTATCCTTAGCACTGACTTAGGCCGCCCTGAGGACCCCAATCCTATCGCCGGCTATAAGGCATTTATCCAGGAATTACGGAACCAGGGGATTTCCGAGGCAGATCTCAAACGCATGACTCAGGAGAACCCAGCGCGTCTTTTAGACTTGCCATCGAGATAATACCAAATACCATCAAGACTTAGACAAGTCACGCCAGCTTAGAGGATTTTTCCAGGGAATCAGGAGTCCCCTGAGGCGTTAATCGCCAACGGGTAACGGCCAACTATCAGCACTTGGCTGCTATAATTGCTTGGATGTGGCGAAATTTGACGCGGCCCTCCAGACCACCCCCCTCAGGCGGTTGGTGGCCCCGTCAGGCTCAGATCTGACTGAAATCTCGGCGGGCCGCTGCATAGGAGTACACCGCCGTACTGAGTCTCTAAGCCAAAGCCGACACTGTCTAGGCCCGAATGCCGACGGCACATTTCCCCTTTCGAGATGATGTCAAGGTGATTTCATCGACCTCACCCTTTGGCTGTGGCACAGGGCTGTTAATACGCTGCTAAGACTAAAAAAAATTTTTAAGGATTGACGACTGCATGAACTTTTCGATCGCAACACTGCTGTCCAACTTCCCCGATGATAAATCGGTGGCGCCAAAAGTCCTGGAAAAGAAACTGGCCTGCGATGACGATGATAGTCTAGGGAAACTGCTGATTGCCCTAGAGGCTCTGGAACGAACGGGTATTTTAGTCAAGGAACGGGGCCGTTACCGCCGCGATGATGACGATGGCCTCGTTGAAGCTAAATTGCGCTGTTCGAGTAAAGGCTTCTGTTTTGCCATCCAAGATGCTGAAGGCGCTGAAGATATTTATGTGCGAGAATCCTATCTCAGCACGGCCTGGAACGGCGATCGCGTCTTGGTGAAAGTCATCAAAGATGGGAGTCGTCGCCGCTCTCCTGAAGGGGAAGTGCGCCTGATTCTCGAACGGGCCAATCCCTCCGTGTTAGCCCGGGTTAAACTCGTCGAGGATGAATTTCGGGCCGTTCCCCTCGACGATCGCCTATTATTTGAGATTCACTTAGAACCCGATGAGCGCCTCAAAGATGCCATCGATTATCTGGTTCATGTGGAAGTGCAACGTTATCCTCTCGGCGATAGTCCGCCTCGGGGCCGGGTGGTGCAAGTGCTTGGGAGTGATGCCGAAGCGGCTAATGATATCGACATTGTCTGCTGTAAACATGATCTGCCCCGCAGCTTTTCGCCGAAAGTCCTAGAGAGTCTGGGGGACATTTCCCCTGAGATAAGTGCTAAAGAAGCCAAGCAACGGCTAGATCTGCGGCATCTGAAAACCTTAGCCTTTGTCGAGGATCCTCTCAGCCCCGGTTGTGTTGAACGAGCTTATAGTCTCACCCGCTTTGCCCGCGATCAATGGCAACTGGGGATTCATGTGGCTGATGTGGGACGGTTGGTGGCCTTAAACAGCTCCGTGGAACGAGAAGCTCGGCGACGGGGAACCAGTGTCTATTTAGGGGAGATGATGTTACCGTTGTTTCCCGATGAGATTATCGAGGCGGCCTCCTTTACCCCCGAGGGCGATCGCGCTGCTATCTCCTTGTTGATTACCCTAGATGATACGGGACAAATCCTCGAGTATGAAGTGCAACCGAGTATCCTCTTACTCGATCGCCTCGTCAGTTACGAGGAAACCCAAACCTTCCTAGGTGAAGATGCCAGTCAACCTCAAAGTAAGAGTGAAAAAGACCTAGCGGCAACCCTCAAAGAATTTCAACAGGTGAGTCATCTGTTACGAGAACAACGCTATCTACGAGGGTCTTTTGATTTATATCTCCCCGAAGCCAGCACCCATTTTGGTGATGAAGTACCGTTGGGGGCCCCCGTGTTTAATACCCAGCCGATTATTAACGCGGTCACCTATGAGTTTGTGGTGACGGCCAATCAGTTAATTGCTGATCACCTGACCGCCTTGGGCGTTCCGGCCCTTTACTGTATTCAATTGCAACCCGACATTGATGATGTCCATGATGCCATCAAGTTGGCGGGCAATATGGATCTCGAACTCTGGCTCGAAGATGAGGAACAGGCCTTCCCCAGTGACTTTAAGCAGTTCGCCGATCAGGTGGCGGGAACCGACGATGAGAAAATTCTCAACTATCTCCTCGAAGCGGTGATTCGCCCCCACTACTACAGCAACCAACCCGGCGTTCACTTTGGCCTAGCCCTCGATGATGGGTACACGCACCTGAACGCTCCCCTACAACGCTATGTAGACTATGTGATTCAGCAAGTTCTCCATGCCGTCTTTTCCCAGGGTCGCGATCGCCGCACTAGCCGTTCTAAGGAGTCAGTGAATCTCAATCACTCCTCCTGTCACGGTCAGATTAACTGGAATGTTCTGCCCCCAGGGGTTCAAAGTGAACTCGAAGAGCATCTCTCAGCGTTAGTCATTCCCCTCACAGAACGGGAGCGACTCGCCTTAGAGGCAGAAAATGACTTAAATGGTCTCCAGAAGGCTGGAGCGATGAAGGAGCGCACGGGAGAAGTCTTCCGGGGCTTAATTACCGGGGTACAGTCCTATGGCTTCTTCGTAGAAATCGAAGCCGGAGAAAATGGCATGGCCCCCCCACGCCTAGAAGGGTTAGTCCATGTCTCCTCCCTCAAAGACGACTGGTATGAATACCGCTCTCGGCAACAAACCCTAGTCGGCCGCAAAAATCGCAAACAATACCGTTTAGGCGATCGCGTCGATGTCCAAGTCAAAAGTGTGGACTACTACCGTCAACAGATCGATTTAGCCCCCGTTGGCGGCGGCAGTGAGGCCCCACCCAATGACGACGATGACAACTTCTTCAGCGAAGAAGAATAATATCTTTAGGGAAGGCAGTAGGCAACAGAGAAAAGACGTAGGGGCGTACCCTTGTGGTCGCCCTAGGCAATGGGCTACTGCCTGCTGTCTACTGCCTACTGCCTTCTCCCCCCTGTTCCCTGTTCCCTCCCCCCTCCCCATGACCTCATCTCGACCTCTAATTATTGGTGTTTCCGGGGCCTCCGGTCTGATCTACGCCGTGCGGACTCTCAAATATTTGCTCCATGCTAACTATTCCGTAGAACTGGTGGCATCTAAAGCGAGTTACCGAGTCTGGCAGGCGGAGAACGACATTAAAATGCCCGCAGACCCCATACAGCAAGAACAATTTTGGCGCCAGCAGGCGGCTGTGGAGACGGGAGGGTGTTTGCGATGTCACCCAGCTAGTGATGTGGGAGCCAACATTGCCAGCGGTTCCTTTCGTACCCTGGGAATGCTTGTGATTCCCTGTAGCATGAGTACCGTGGCCAAACTGGCTCAGGGTTTAAGTTCTGATTTACTCGAACGAGCGGCTGATGTGCAAATTAAGGAAGGCCGTAAACTGGTAGTTGTACCACGCGAGACTCCCTTGAGCTTAATTCATTTACGGAACTTGACGGCCTTAGCCGAAACTGGAGTGCGAGTGGTTCCTGCCATTCCCGCCTGGTATCATCAGCCCCAAACCATTGAGGACTTGGTCGACTTTGTGGTGGCTCGCAGCCTTGATTGCTTTGAGATTGATTGTGTGCCGCTGCGACGTTGGAAAGAGGCTCAATAATCGTTGTTCATTTAGGAACGTATGGGCAAGTCTAAACTACCAATTGTCGGATTAATCATCTTGGGGATTTTGGCGCTGTTCCTGGTTCAAAATAGCTCCCCTCCCCTGTCAGTGACGTTTTTGGGTATTGTCTCGATTCCCCTGCCCCTAGGGGTTTGGCTGTTGATCCCGTTTCTTGCAGGAGTGCTCAGTGCTGGGATCATTGCCTTAATTTTGCCACGGCTTCATCGTCCGCAACGTCAGTCATCTCCCCCAACTTCAGGGGCCCCTCGGGCAACCCCCCGTGAGCCTCGTCCCAATCGTGAGAGTTCAACCTCTGCCGTTGAGCCGAGTTGGGTCGATGAGGGGTTAGAAGAAACGCCGGGAAAGACTAATGTTTCTGGGGATAGGGTTAGAACTGAAAGGACCAATTCTACCTCAGATGAGTCGCGGGCTGAGTTTCAGGTTGGGGAACCTGAACAGGAAGTTTGGGATGAGGAAGATTGGAATGATGAGGATTGGCCAGAGGAGGAAAATTCAGTCGGAGTTAGGGTGGGGGAGTATGAAATCCAAAAGAAACCGGTTTCGGCGTACCGTGAAGGAACCTTGTATTCTTATAGTTACAGTGAATCTGCATTAACGGAAAAATCTAATGACACTGTGATGACACCATCGATGAGACGATAGAGGAGTCTCCTGATTCGGGGGAACTGGATTCAGAGCCGGAGCCTCAGGTTGCCGAGACTCAGGACGAGGTTCCCAAGTTACCCGAGTCAGAGGAGAGAGCTGAGGCGGAGGAAACGGCGATAGAAGCCTCAGAGGTCATGGCTGTTTCTGAGGTAGAACCGGAAACAGAGGAGACGATTGAAGCAGAATTTTTAGATGATTCAGAGGAGTCGGAAACTTCCCAAAACGCTAAAGGTTTATTTGGATCTAAACTCTTTAATTTTAAGGCAAAAGCCTCTCAATCTGATGATTGGATGGAGCCTCCAACTGCCCCGAAAGATTGGTAAAAATGCCAACATAAACTAGGGAATAATTAGAAGAACCTCAGCTAAAGTTTAATCAGGATGTCTTAGAGGACTCAACCGTTGCCCGAAGCGGATGTAGATGGCACGGCGATCGCCTGGCAAATATGACAAGATATAAAGGGTTCGGCTATTGAGTTCGCTAATCCCAAGCTAATCTGGCACACTATAGATCAGGACTCGATCAAACGACCACTCGAGTGTTTGTCAGGACCGAGATACGCCCCCAGCCCCCATGTCCAACACCGTTCCCGATCCCGGAGATATCCTCCATCAAATCGCTTGGAGTATTCGTAACTCCCAAGACCTGCCGGAAATCCTAAGTCGCAGTGTTGAAGGAATTCAAGAGTTCTTGAAGGTTGATCGTGTCAAACTGTATCAGTTTGAGAGCGATGGTAGTGGTGTAGTGGTGGCTGAGGCCCGCCTGGGCGATCGCCTGCCGCCGTTAGTTGGCTTACGTTTTCCGGCTGAAGATATCCCCCCCACAGCACGTCAAACCTTTGCCCGGATTCGCCAATGTGCGATTCGGGATCTAGCCAGTCCCTATAAAACGTTGTTTCCTCTTGATCCTAAGCTTCCGCCTTATCAGGAAGCGGTCAGTGAGTGTCATCGGGACTATCTCAAGGCGATGGGGGTTCAGGCGACTTTAACCCTACCGGTTTTTGAACGGAATGGACTCTGGGGCCTGGTTAGCATTCATCATAGCCAGCCGCGCCATTTTTCTGATTATGAGCAGCAAATCCTACAATTGGCGATCGACCAAATTGCCATTGCGATCACCCAGTCCCGGCTTTTAGAAACAGCTCGGGAACGTCAACGTCATGAAAAGGCCCTGGAGCGGGTCACGGAACTCCTCGATGATCGCCACTCCTGGAGTTCCATCCAACAGGAAGTTCTCGAAGAAGCGGTTTCGGCTCTCGATGCGAGTGGTGGGCGTTTATATTTATGTTCTCAACCCGAGATCGAAGGGGTTGATTTAGCGGTGCGGGGTGATGGGGCGGCGGTGCAACACTTGGAAGAGCATCCTCAATGGCAAGCTGGGTTTGTGGGCTATAACCCCTTAAGTTTAGATAGTTCTCCTCACCCGGAACCGATCAGCCTCGATGCTCGGGCTTGGACTGAAAACCCGGCGTTGCAGTTTTTGGCCGATCTGCTCACCCCGACACCCGTGCGATCGCTCTTGGTGATTCCCCTGCAATATCATCGCCAATGTGTGGGCTATTTGACCCTATTCCGTCGGGGCTACAATAAGTCCGTGTGGTGGGCGGGCAAAACCAATTCCGATGAGCGACAGCGGCGACCTCGGGCTTCCTTTGAGGCTTGGCGAGAATCCCATCGTGATCAAACTCATCCCTGGACTGAGTCCCAGCGGAAACTGGCTCATCAACTGGGGATTCATCTGTATATTGCTGTGGTGCAACATCGCGTCAGTGCTATGTTGCGGTATCAGGTCTCCCACGATCCCCTGACTCAGTTACCGAACCGCTTACTCTTTGATGAGCAATTATCCTTGGCGTTGGTGGAGGCTCGGCAACAGCAAACCTCTATGGCGGTGGGGTTCCTGGATATTGACCGTTTTAAGGCTGTCAATGATTCTTTTGGTCATCATGTGGGCGATCGCCTGCTAAAAACGATGACCCAACGGGTTTTAGGCTGTTTACAAGAGGGGGATTGCCTAGCTCGTTGGGGAGGGGATGAATTGGTCTTTTTGTTGGGGTCTCAAAGCTGTCGTAACGGAGTTATGGCGGTGGCTAAGGACATTCTGACGGAACTACGGCGACCCTTTGAATGTGAAGGACGGGAGTTTTCGATTAGTGCCAGTTTAGGGCTGGCGTTGGCCCCTCAACATGGACGGGACAATAGTAGTTTACTCAGATATGCAGAAACGGCCCTAGATTGGGCCAAACAACAAGGGCGCAATACCATCAGCCTCTACAATCCCGATATGCTCAGCAGTCGGGCGGATAGTTTGGCTCTGGAATTAGACTTGGAACAGGCCATTCTCAATCAGGAGTTTTGTTTGCACTATCAACCGCAAATTGATCTCGCCAGTGGCAAAATTGTGGCGGTTGAGGCCTTGATTCGTTGGCAGCATCCTGAACGGGGCCGGGTTCCCCCGGATCGCTTTATTCCCATTGCGGAAGAAACGGGGGCAATTCAGGCGATTGGGGAATGGGTCCTGCGGACTGCCTGTCGGCAACATCGTGATTGGATCAAGATGGGGTTTAAGCCCCTGAAGATGGCGGTGAATCTCTCGGCTCGCCAGTTTCAACAGGCAAATTTGTTGGCTACGATTGTTGAGATTCTGGAGGAAAGCCAGATGAAGGCGAGTTATCTGGAACTCGAAATTACGGAAACCACGGCGGTGAAGGATGTGGAGTTAAGTATTTCGGTGTTGCATCGCTTGCGGGAGATGGGGGTGCAAATTGCTATGGATGATTTTGGAACGGGATATTCCTGTTTGAGTTTTATTAAACAGTTTCCCCTGGATACTCTGAAAATTGATCGCTCTTTTGTGCGCGATTTAACCCGAGATTCGAGTGATGCGGCGATCGCCAAGACGATTGTGGCTCTGGGCCAGGGTCTAAATCTGATTGTCTTAGCTGAAGGGGTCGAAACCAGTGAACAGGCGGAATTTCTCAAATCGATTCACTGTGATTTAGCCCAGGGCTATCTGTTTAGCCGTCCGGTTCCGGGGACTGAGATTCCTGATTTACTGCGACAATGGGCGGTGTTTCAGGGGATTGAAAAGGTCACGGTTCTCAGTACCCGTCGCCCTCATTATGGGAGTCAGTCGAGTTTACCGGAAACGGCAGAACGCCGCGCTTTTCTCCAGCGACGGATTCGTGATTTGGAACAGGCGAATGCGGGGTTGCGCTGCGATCGCGATGAACTTCAGCAGAGTCTACGCCGCCTGAATCATTATCTGCATTGGGAAGAACATCTCACCAACTTAAGTCGTGCCATTCTGGGGAAACAGCCTCTGGTGGTGGTCTTTCAACAAGCGGTGGTGGGCATTCGTCGTGAGTTAGGTCTGTTGAGTGTGGTGGCCTATCGCTATGATGCTCATGGGAATACGATTCCGATTGCGGAGGATAGGGGCAGTCATCATCACCGGCCGGCAGCCGCCCCGGATTTATATTCCCTGGTCTCGAAGCCGTCCCCGGATGTGTTAGCTCTGTGTAATCTGGATTATGTGCATTTAAGTGCTGATGATGCGGTGGTGTTAGCGGAACAGCGGGTGAAGGCCTGTGTCCTGGTGCCGATTTATCAGCAAGGTAGCATTTGGGGGGCGATTGTTCTGCATCAGGCGGCGGTGGCTCGTAATTGGCAGCCGAAGGAACTGGCCTGGTTGGAGAAGGTTGCTAACCTGTTGTTGTTGATGGAGTTGCCTTGTCAGACCCCGGTGAAGGGGGTGTTTAGTTGTGATCCTCTCACGGGTTTGCCGGATGCGGCGAGCTTTGAAAGCCGTCTTCGCTATGAATGGGGACGCTTAATTGATACTCAGTGGCCTCTGACGGTAATTTTGGCTGATGTGGATGGTTTTGGGGAATACTGCCAACGTCATGGCCAGGAAACGGGCGATCGCGCTCTGAAAACCTTGGCAGAGGCTTGGCGGGATAGTTTAACCCGTCGGGGGGCCTGTTTGGTGCGTTGGCAGGGGGATCAGTTCTTTGTCCTGTTGCCCCATTTGGATACAACCCAAGGGCGGGCGACCGCGGAACTGCTGCGTCAACAAGCTCGCCGGTTTATCTCTAGCCAATTGACGCCAACCTCGTTGACGGTGAGTTTTGGGGTGGCCAGTGACCTACCCAATCCTAATTTAAAACCCGAGTCTCTTTTGGAGACGGCTCAAATTGCTGTCCGGGGGGCCAAGGGGGCTGGGGGCGATCGGGTGGTGATTGCACCGGATATCCATGTGGATTCACCGAATCAGGATTGGTCGTTGCTGTCGGATCTACAAACGGGTGATTCTCATGAGTAAACTGTAATAGACTGTTACCATCGTCGATCTTGACGGGTATTTAGGGTCACTTGAGTGACCGGGGTCATTCTCAACCCCCTAGATTTTCCCTAAAATGAAGGTTAACGTGCTAGATAGGGATTGGACGATCTCACCGAACGTCTCAGAGGTTAACCCACCCCTGACTTGACCTGGCTAGTTCCATAACCTCCACCCCCATTGTCGCCCTAACTTGTAATGAGTAGCTCTGAGCGTCCCCCGAAAGGCAATATTCTAATTGTCGACGATACCCCCGCTAATCTTGAATTGCTCAACACGATTCTGACTCGTGCTGGCTACGAGGTCTGTGTGGCAGTTGATGGTACGACTGGATTAGAGGGGGCCCGTTATGGCAAACCGGATCTGGTCTTGCTCGATATCATGATGCCGGGGATGAATGGCTATGATGTCTGTCGCTTTCTCAAGGAGGATCACGAAACTCGCGATATTCCGGTTATTTTTATTAGTGCTTTGGATGATGCCCTCGATAAGGTAAAAGCGTTTACTGTGGGGGGAACGGACTATATTTCCAAGCCGTTTCAGTTTAAGGAGGTCTTGGCCCGAGTTCAAAATCAGTTGATGATTCGGGATCTACAGGAGCGACTACGGCAGCAAAATAAACGGTTACAGAAGGAAATTGGCGATCGCGCTCTGGTCGAAGCGGAAGTGCGTCAGTTGAATGAGAAGCTTGAAGAGCGGGTGCGACAACGGACGGCGGAGTTGCAAGCAACGAACTCACAACTGCAAACGGAAATCCGCCAGCGTAAGCGGGTTCAGGAACAGTTAATGTACATGGCACTGCATGATTCGTTGACGGGCCTGCCGAATCGGGTTTTATTAATGGAAAAGCTGGAGGCGGCTCTCCAGGAAACTCGCAAAGATGATAGCTATCGCTTTGCGGTGTTGTTTATTGACTGCGATCGCTTTAAGGTGGTCAATGACTCTCTTGGGCATTTGACGGGCGATCGCCTCCTGAGCCTGATTTCTGATCGCCTCGAACTCTGCTTACGTCCGGTAGATACGCTTTTCCGCCTCGGGGGAGATGAGTTTACGATTCTGCTGAATCCTATTGAGGGCATTGATAATGCCATTGAGACAGCGGAAACGATTCAACAACAACTCATGGCCCCGTTCCATGTGGATGGCCATGAGGTCTTTATTGGTGCCAGTATTGGCATTGTTTTGGGAACCTCTCAATATACTCAGCCAGAACATCTTTTGCGAGACGCTGATGCGGCCATGTATTGTGCCAAGGATTTGGGTAAGGGCCGCTATCGGGTATTTGATTCAGGAATGCACGATCGCGCGGTCAATTTTCTGCAATTGGAAACAAATCTTCGGCGGGCTTTAGAACGGGGCGAGTTTAAGGTCAATTACCAGCCCATTGTGGATTTACAAGAGGGGGGAATTGTCGGCTTCGAGGCTCTGTTGCGTTGGCATCACCCGGAACGAGGGCGCATTTCTCCGGCAGAGTTTATTCCGGCGGCGGAGGAAACAGGCTTGATTGTCCCCATTGGGGAATGGGTGTTACGTCAATCCTGTAGTCATTTGAGGCACTGGCAATGTCAATATCCTCACGCCGAAAAGTTAACGGTTTCCGTGAATATATCGGTCAAACAGTTTGCCCAAATTGATTTGTTAAATCGTATTGATGACATTTTAAAAGATTCAGGCTTAGATGGAGAGTTTTTGAAGTTAGAAATTACAGAAAGTACAATTGTTGGTAATTATGAGGTTGCTAAGTCAATTCTAGAACAACTTAAAAACAGAAATATTCAGCTTAGCATTGACGATTTTGGCACAGGGTATTCATCGTTAAGTCATTTACACCGACTGCCCGTTGATATTCTTAAGATTGACCGCTCTTTCGTGGACCCCATTGATGAAAATAATGATGAGCGAGAAATTGTTCAAGCCATTGTCACATTAGCCCATAGTCTGAATATGAAAGTGATTGCCGAAGGGGTCGAAACAGCGGTTCATGTGGAACAACTGCGGAACTTGGGCTGTGAGTATGGACAAGGCTATTATTTCTCCAGACCGCTGACGGCTAAAGCGGCAACGGCATTATTGGCAGAAAAACAGCATTGGTAGAGTCTGACTAGAGTTGAGAAACCTCTGGTAGGATTCGACTTCAATTTGAGATAAACTATAAGCCATACGCCACCGATGGTAGTCACTAAGGATTTATAAGACAACGATGACAAAACAGATTACAATTCTAGGAACCGGTGCTTGGGGGACAGCATTGGGAAAACTTGCCGAATATGGCGATAATCAGGTGCAGTTTTGGTCTCGCCGGGGTGACATCAGTCTGGAGGAGGCGATCGCCAAAGCGGATGTTCTCCTATCAGCAATCTCGATGAAAGGGGTGGCAGAAACCGCCAGCAAGGTGCAGCAAATCGGCTTACCCCCTAAAACGATCATTGTCACGGCCACCAAAGGGTTAGAACCCTCTACAACTCGCACCCCGTCGCAAATTTGGCAGGAAGCCTTCCCGGATCATCCAGTGGTGGTGCTATCGGGCCCCAACCTCTCTAAGGAGATTGATAAGGAACTCCCCGCCGCCACCATCGCCGCCAGTCGCGATCTCCAGGCGGCGGAGACGATTCAAGAAGCCTATTCGTCGGATATCTTTCGGGTTTATACTAATGCTGATCCCATTGGAACAGAACTGGGGGGAACTCTGAAAAATGTGATGGCGATCGCCTCTGGGGTTTGTGATGGTTTGGATTTAGGAATTAATGCTAAATCTGCTCTATTGACACGAGCCTTGATTGAGATTGTGCGCGTGGGAACCAGTCTGGGGGCGGAGGTGGAAACGTTCTGGGGATTGGCAGGGTTAGGCGACTTGTTAGCCACCTGTAACAGTAGTCTCAGCCGCAATTATCGGGTCGGGTTTGGCTTGTCACAACATAAAACCTTGGAACAAGTATTGGAGGAAATTCAGAGTACGGCTGAAGGGGTGAATACCACTAATGTGTTGATTGATTTAGCCAAGCGACAGGGGATTGAAGTGCCGATTTCTTATCAAGTCTATCGCTTACTCAACAACCAAATCACACCAGAGCAAGCGGTGGCGGCGTT
>SMDP01000019.1:5787-8658 GCA_012911965.1 Geitlerinema sp. P-1104 | reverse complement strand
TCCGTGAATTTTGCTCGTCTTGGGCTATTATCAGGTTATCTAGGGTCAATTCTTTCGCCCAGGTTTTGGGGAGTTGAGGTCAGGATGAGAAGTGTTGTAATGAGTCTGTTGTTGGGTGTGAGTTTGGCGGCCGTGGCTTGTGGGCCAACTCCTGTAAACTCTGAGGTTGAGGCTGATTCTGGGGAGTTGGCCCAGAATTCCCCCCATCGTGTGAATCCAGAAACGTTGTTGGATTGGGCCCTACAACGCACCCAGATTCAAGACTGGGAGGGGGCGATCGTCAATCTCCAGGCGGCGGCGGAGGGATTTGCGGAACAAGGGGATGAGAAGCGTCAGGCGATGGCCGGGGCGATCGTGCGTTATTTGGACTGGTGGTTGGGTTGGACGGAACGACAACGGGAGTCAACGGAATCAGAAATGATGCCCGATTGGAAGTCATTTGGACGCTGTTTAGAGGATGAGACGGGTCATATTTGTGGCTATTCGTTGGAGTTTGTGCAAAGTGAGGATGATGAAATTGAGGGAGTTCTCCTGTTGCAAAACCACCTAGATGATGTCCCCACGGCAGCGGGGGGGGCTTATGCTGTTTTTGGCATCCTAGCGGCGGAGGCGGTGAGTCCCCCCTTGCAAGCGGGAGAATCTTGGGTTCCCTTCTGTGAACGGGTGGATGGGGAGAGTCCTCCGATGATGGCGATCGTACAGACTCGTGGTTATGAGGATTCAGAGGAGTATCCTGAGATTCGCGAAGTTTGGTGGGCGAATTTGCAGGAGGAATCTTTGGAATCTGAGATGTCTCCTCGTAATATTCGTTGTTTTAATCCCTGTCCAGGGGGCTGTTAGGATGATGGGGAGTCTTAACGTTTGTAGGGTCTGGGTTGTAACGCTACTGAAGCTCTAATATTGATTGAATGTTAGGCGGGGGGCGCACTATCCTGATTATAGCAGCAGGCCGACGGGTCAAGACATACTGTGAAATGGGTATCGTCAGGGACAAAAAACCGTCGATGCGTTTATACTATTATTTAGGGTGGTAATCTGGGACTGGAACCATGGCGATCGCCTGAGAAGTTAGCAAGTTTAGATAAAGATTATCTAGGAGTTAGATCTAATGGATGAAATTGTCAGAAAATTAGCAGGTGTCGGCTTACCGGCGGTAATTCTCCTAATTACCATGGCGACAACAGGGTTGACTGGAGCCGCTGCCATAACCGCTGCCTTGGCAATGTTAGGACCGGGTGGAATGATTGGCGGAATTGTCTTTTTAGGAATTATTGGACTGGCATCAGACGCATTAGCTAAGTATGGTTTAGAGTCGGTTTTGGTTGAGATTTATAAGACACGTCTGCAAGATGGAGAATCTAGCTCCAATCTCTACAAAGAAATTGCTTGGCTGCCCATTTCAGATGAGCTAAAGTTGGTTTTAAAGGATAAAATCGCTCGTGATTCTGGGTAAAATAAGATTCAGCCCAATGACTTTCTAGGATTGCGATCGCAGTTTGTCCACTGTTATTATTGAGCCGTAGGGTATAGTGTTCGTCCAATCCAGTAAATGTTGTTTTATCTTTGGCTATTTGATTTGATAAACATAAGCATCCTCAATCAGCATTCGATCAACCATATTATTGACAATCCGTCTTCCTGAAAAATCTAAATTAAATTGACATTGCAACTGACGCAGCCCTTCAATCAATTCATGTTTAGGGCTAACCGCAACAAGAGAAGTCCAATCAATTTTTAATGCCGGTTCTACTTGGCGAAATACCTTTAAGATAGCCTCATAAGCCTTCAGCGTTCCTCCAGTATTACAAAGAGGCGACGTGAGCATTAATTGCCACAACTCTCGTTCTGACTCGTAAATCCAGAGTGATGAATCAATTGAAAGTCCAGCCTCATTGAGGGCATCGAGAAAGCGTTTCCCTTCTTCTATTTCGTAGTTCAATAATGTTGCCGTAGCCATTTTAACACTCCATGATCTGGATCAGTAATTGCCTGGTAAATCTCCGAAGCTTCCTGTTCGGTATGTTGTTTGTAGCGACTTTCTTCTGTCCAGTCTTTAACGATTGACCAGTACCTTGTAAAATAATTATTTTCATCGTTGTCTATTTTTTCGTTTAATTGAGCGTCTAAGCGTGCCACTCTCACCAGTTTGACTAAATCATGGCTGTAACTATCTAAAACCGTTTTCTTGTCTGGAAAATCATACTGTTGTATTTGTTTAGCAATACAAGCCTTCAACGCACATTCAACGATGTAGCCGCTCAGGTAGTAAGCCCCCGAGTACTGGTGGTTATCGAGCAAAACCTTGACTTCATTTTTTCGAATATCTGCTAATTGTTGTAAATCTTGCCTGTTCAAAAAATGAATAACCTTAGCTTAAACCAGCATATACCCCTATCGTACCACCGATTTTAGTGGCTTTGCGATTTCTTTAATAAAGTATTCTATTTTCAGAGTTATCCTCCTCCAGAAACCCGAATAAATTATACCATTTTTCGATAGGCTTTCCACACATCCGATAGCGAGGAGGGCGCGCCACTTGCGGTTGGGCGACCACCACTTCGACTATCGCTCAGTGACCAGGGTACGCCCCTACAGTTATTTATGGCACGACTTTTAAAAAATGGTATTACGTTGCTGGTGCAGGAGCGCCCCGTAACATCCCTTCCGTACTCAAATCTTCATCAATGTCTTCCCAGTGTAAGCCATATCCACCGCCGCAAATCCCCCAAGCCTCTCGCTGTTCTAGCGTTGCATGGTAAACCTCGGATACCAAACTAAAGGAACTGAAATCGCACGGCCGTCCATCAAAAAGACCGTTATTGAATCTTCATCAAATGAGACATCTTTCACGCGCTCGTCAACGTTAACTGC
>SMDP01000019.1:0-5596 GCA_012911965.1 Geitlerinema sp. P-1104 | reverse complement strand
AGGCTGCATGACATCTTCAAAGTCGGGTAAGAAGACAACGAAGCAGTCGTCGAGTTCTGACCATTGAATTACAATCGTATATCTCATAAAATTATTCTTATTTTTGGTTTTTCTTTAATAGTTTTAAGGCTTCAGACACTTGTTTTTCTTGATAGTGCTTTGCATCTTTTCCATCGTTGCCGGAAATAATTAGAATCACAGACAAATTGGGATGCTTCCATTTAGTATGGCTTCCTTTTGCAGAAACCTTGACAAAACCTGCTTTAGCCAGTGACTTTTTCAAGTCTCGAATCTTCTGGGGCATTCTTTGATATAGTTTACGGGCATATAGCTGGGCTGTTTAAACAGTTATGACCTACGCCACCATTCTAACAACCGGGGGGTGTGAGAAACCGAGTGTCTTCAAGACACCCGGTTTCTAGGAGTCGCCCCGGGGTGACTTACTTCGCCCCAGCCGGCATCCCTAAGATATCCTCAATCTTCGGCATATCCTCGATGGGAATCACGCGCCCCTCATCCTCAAAGCCAACCAGTTCATTGAAGTTGAGATAGCGGTACAACTCATCCGCAAAGGGGTCGATTTTATCCTTCATAATCTCCAGATATTCCTCCTTCGTGGGAATGCGGCCGAGTAGCGCACAAACCGCCGCTAACTCCGCCGAACCCAGATAGACTCGCGCCCCTTTACCCATACGGTTGTTGAAATTACGAGTCGAGGTGGAGAAGACCGTGGCCTCATCTTCAACTCGGGCCTGGTTCCCCATACAGAGAGAACATCCCGGCATCTCCGTGCGCGCACCTGCCGCCGCGAAGATACCATAGACGCCTTCCTCGCGTAATTGCTTCTCATCCATGCGCGTGGGAGGACAAATCCAGAGCCGCACTTTCACCGGGCCAGCCCCTTCCAACACCTTCGCCGCTGCCCGATAATGGCCAATGTTGGTCATACAAGAGCCGATGAAGACCTCATCAATCTTGTCATTGCTACATTCAGACATCAACTTGACATTGTCCGGGTCATTGGGGGCGGCGACAATGGGTTCGGTAATCTCGCTGAGGTTCACCTCTAGGGTGTCCGCATACTCAGCATCCTTATCCGCCGACATTAACTCAGGATTGGCTAACCACTCCTCCATCTTGGCCGCACGACGCATCAGAGTACGCGCATCCTGATAGCCGCGAGCGACCATGTTCTTCAACAGCGCCACGTTAGAACGGAGATACTCGGAAATGGTCTCAGTCCCTAACTTAATGGTGCAACCGGAACAAGACCGCTCCGCCGTTGCATCGGTCAACTCAAAGGCTTGCTCGACTTTCAAATCAGGCAATCCTTCCATTTCCATAATCCGCCCAGCGAAGAGGTTTTTCTTGTTCTCTTTGCCGACGGTCAGTTTCCCATCCTGAATCGCCACCCAGGGAATAGCGTTGACGATATCCCGCAGGGTCACACCGGGCTGTAGCTCGCCAGTGAAGCGTACTAACACGGATTCTGGCATATCCAAGGGCATTACCCCTAACGCCGCCGCGAAGGCCACCAACCCTGAGCCAGCGGGGAAGGAAATCCCCAGGGGAAAACGGGTGTGGGAGTCGCCGCCGGTTCCGACGGTGTCGGGAAGTAGCATCCGGTTGAGCCAGGAATGGATGATGCCATCCCCTGGACGTAGGGAGACGCCGCCCCGGGTGGAGAAGAAGTCAGGCAGGTCCCGGTGGGTGTTGATGTCCACTGGCTTGGGATAGGCGGCGGTGTGGCAGAAGGTTTGTAGGGTGAGGTCGGCGGAGAAGCCAAGACAGGCGAGTTCCTTGAGTTCGTCGCGAGTCATGGGGCCGGTGGTGTCCTGGGACCCAACGGTGGTCATGACGGGTTCGCAGGAGGTTCCGGGACGCACGCCGGGAAGTCCGCAGGCTTGGCCGACCATTTTCTGGGCCAGGGTGAAGCCTTTGTTGCTGATTTCGGGAATTTCGGGACGGGCGAAGAGGTCGGTAATGTCGAGGCCCAAGGCTTCGCGGGTTTTGTCGGTGAGACTGCGACCAATCAATAGGGGAATCCGTCCGCCGGCCCGCACTTCGTCGAGAATGGTGTTGGGTTTGACGGTGAAGCGGGTCAGGAGTTCACCGTTTTTGGTGATTTCGCCTTTGTAGGGATGGATGGTGATGATATCCCCGGTTTCCATTTGGGTGACGTCGCACTCGATAGGGAAGCCACCGGAGTCTTCGGCGGTGTTGAAGAAAATCGGGGCGATACTGCCACCGAGGATGAAGCCGCCGGAACGTTTGTTGGGGACATGGGGGATGTCATGACCGATATGCCATAACAGGGAGTTGATGGCGGATTTGCGGGAAGAGCCGGTTCCGACGACATCGCCGACGTAGGCCACGGGATGGCCGTTTTCTTTGAGTTTGGCGATGGTTTCAATCCCCTCGGGCATGAGAGACTCCAGCATGGAGAGGGCGTGGAGGGGAATGTCGGGCCGGGTGGTGGCGTGGGGGGCTGGGGAGAGGTCGTCGGTGTTGGTTTCGCCGGGAACTTTGAAGACGGTGACGGTGATGGCTTCGGGAACTTTGGGTTTGTCGAGGAACCAAGCACCGTTGGACCAGGCATCGACGACTTGTTTGGCGTAGGGGTTAATGTCAGAGAGGGCTAGAACGTCGTTAAAGGCGTCAAAGACCAGCAGGGTGGTACTGAGGGCGGTTGCGGCGGCGGCGGCCAGGTTGCTGTCGCGGGATTTGAGCAGTTCAACGAGGGACTGCACGTTGTAGCCACCCACCATGGTTCCTAGGAGGGAGATGGCGCCCTGGTGGGAGATGAGGGGACAGTCGATTTCTCCTTTGGCGATCGCGGTGAGGAAGCCGGCTTTGACGTAGGCGGCTTCGTCTACACCGGGGGGAATGCGATCGCGCAAGAGGAGCATCAGGAACCCTTCTTCGCCCTCGGGAGGGTTTTTGAGGAGTTCACAGAGTTCTGAGGTTTGTTCGGCGGTTAGGGGAAGGGGGGGGATACCCAGGGCTTCCCGTTCGGCGGCGTGTTGGCGATATGCGTCTAGCATTAGGTTCGGTTCTCCTTGCACTTCAAACGACAATACCCTTTTGATGCGGTTGCAGCGGTCAAATTGGGGTAATGATTCTTAAAATCCTACGGTGAGTGGGGGGATGACCGCTAGGGTTTCGAGGGATTCTGTTTTCAAGGTAACGAATTTTGTGCCGCTTGGGATGGGCTAGATGTGGAGATGTCTTGACTTTCGCCATGGGAGGCAGATGTGGGGGCGATACCCCGTGTAACTACGGAGAGGGTGGGCGGGATTGGGGTCTCTGGAGTCGGGTTTTGGCTTGACGACGGCAAAACCGCCGCTAAGATGGGGATAGTTTCTCCGTAAAAACTATGACAAAGTACATTGTTGTTAAGGGAACCTCCGGGATTGGCAATCGGGTTTTTGCGGTTGCAACGGGGATTTTATATGCTCAGTTGAGTGGCCGACAGTTGGTGGTCGATTGGCGTGATGGGAGTTATTCCAATACGGGAACTAATTTATTTTTTCGTTATTTTGATTGTCCCTTGGCAAAGTCGGTAGAGGTATTACCGGAGACGGATTCGGTTTATCCGGCAATTTGGACGAATCAACTTCATCGTTCTCTGGGGTCGTTGCGTGATGAGTTAAGCTTGACAGGCTATTCCGATATGTCGTTTGATGTGTCTCGTCTCGATTCCCAAGAAGATATTTTAGTGTTGTCGGCTTATACCCATAAAATCAATCTGATGCGTTCATTGTTGGCTCAGGAAACTCATCATTTGGCAAATCTGACCATCCGAGAAATCCTAAGGTCTATTTTGCGTGAGAACTTATTTTTAAAGGAAGATATTCGGTGGCAGGTGGAGGAGTTCAAAAAGGCGTATTTTGCGGATTATATGGTGGGAGTTCATATTCGGTATTCTGATATGAAAGTACCTTTGACTGAGATGGAATTTGCAGTCCGCTCGATTGTCCGGTTAACTCGCTTCCAACATGCCAGTTTCAAGATTTTTTTGGCGACGGATTCTCAAGAAGTTTTATTGTCTTTTAAGGATAAGTTTCCTAATGTGATTTCACTTGATAAGTGGTTCTCTGAGTCGGGAAAACGATTGCATCAAAATCCTGAGGAGTGTCAGGATTTAGTTCAGAATGGGATTGAGGCTCTTGTAGATTTATATCTGCTGGCTGCTTGTGATAACTTGATATTTGCTTCCCGCTCGTCGTTTGGTTTTTTGTCGAGTCTGCTGATGACTCAGCCCCAAGCACGGTACTATGACATCGATGGAGAACATTCTCTCGTTAAGCGTATTAAACATAAGTTGATAAGCACGGCAAAGCAACTCAATATTTATCATTGATCACAATGCAGCAGGGATTGGACAAGACTTTGTGTTGAGAGGCTTCCTTGGGGGCACTGGGTGGGATATGCCTGTTAATGGTTATTGAGTGACCTTGATGTCGTGGGCGATCGCCACGGAGTTAATCATAAACTTCGTCACGGAGTATAGCCCCATTAAAATCAGGAAACTAATGCCAATAATGAGCCAGTCATAAGGATTGGTGAAATAGGCTAAAAGTTGACGAATCACCGGCCGAGGATGGGTGAAAATATCCCAACTGTTAAAGCGTTCAAATCGTCCTAAACAAATCCCGATCGCACTCAAAAGATGAATCGTCCATTCGCTCGGTACAATCCAACGAGATAACTGCTGGACTTTCAAATAACTCGATAGATTGACTAAGGAAACGGTGTAGGCGGCAAATCCTAAGCCCAAAACAACCATGTATAGAGGAATGGCAAAAAGCGTCAACACCCAAATGGAGCGGGTTTGTCGGATATCTTCGATTAAATGAATGATATCGGTGAGTAGATAGGGGGCGTTGGGGAGAAAAAGGATAAAGACAATACAGCCAAACCACCATAAGGTGGATCGCGATCGCCCCGGAAAACAGAGAGAATCTACCCCAGCAATTCCTGAGGTTATCAGCAGCCCAAAGATGAGATAGAGGAGGGAACCTCGCTCTAGCAATACCTTGACAATTGAGGTGATTGATGGTAGAGATAAAGCTGCTAGAATTCCCGTTAAAAATGCCGTTAGCCAACGTAAGCCAGAAACCTGAGTTGGCTTGAATAAATAAAAACTAAGCAGCAGCGGAATAAAGGCTAGAAGCAGATTCCACTGTATCCAGGCTGCATTACGATTGAGGATTTGGAGAATATCTTGGTACATCTGCTTATTATACTGAATGAACAATCAATGATAAGTAATCAGAAAACTGGCTTATAGCCCTCAACTTTGCGCCTTGTCTTCTCCAGGGAGACAGTTTTAGGGTGACGGCGACATGGGGATGCAGGGATTAGGGTAGTCTCTGCTACATCAGTTTCCCTAGGTTAACGCATCTGTTGTGGCAAATTATGAAGCGGATGTGACAATAACTTGACATTTCCCCAATAGCTTAAGACAGCCGTTTTTAGGCTTACAAAATCATCCGGTTTTCAGGCGATAGGTTTGAACAGGGAGAATAGTGCGTTCTTCTCAAGACTATGTTTCAACGACTGGTTCAACTCTTATCCCTATTGGCGATCGCCA
>SMDP01000189.1:6011-8351 GCA_012911965.1 Geitlerinema sp. P-1104 | reverse complement strand
ACCCTTGTGGTCGCCCAGAAAAGACGTAGGGGCGCACCCTTGTGGTCGCCCAGAAAAGACGTAGGGAGTGGGTCAGGGTCGATAGGGTTGTTGGGGTTGGGGTTGGGGGGAGGACTGGGGTTGTAGGAGTCGCTCGTAAATGGGCCGCATAAACCAATAGCCGGCCCCAAAGGCGGTGATGATGATGGCAAAAATGGCGACTAATAGCCATAGACCTCCTTTGGTGGATAACTCATCTCCTACCCCGTTGAGTTCTACGGCGGGGAATCGGGGGCGTGGGGTGGGTTTGGGGGGTTGGCTACTGGGGGAATTGTTGGGATAGAGGGGGGGGAGGTTGCTGAGGGGGTCTTGAGGTCGAGTGGGGTTGGTCTGGTTAGCCGGCGCGTCGCTTTGAGGGCGATCGAGTTGGGGGAGTGCTTCGCTGCGGCGAGGACTACTTTGGCTCTGGGGCGAGAGTTCAGCGGGGGCGTTGGTGGCGTTATGAAGGGAGTCGGCCACTTGTCCGAGGCTTAAGGCGGAGTTGACCACGTTGTGAACTTCGCTGAGCAGTTGTTGGTTTTGCTGGGATAGGCTTTGGTTTTCGCGGCTGAGCTGTTGGTTCTGGGCATGAAGAGAGTCCAACATGGCCTGAGTGGCCTGCAACTCGGCGGCCAGTTCCCGGTAGACCGTCAGGGGAACTGAGGGAGATTGTCCGTTGGGATTGCCGGAACCGTGAGGGTTTGGATGTTGCATGGGTTGCTTGCTATTCTTAGGGGGGAATATCGGTCAGAATGCTGGAACTCGCGACTCCAACAGCTACCACCATCAATAATTTACCATCACAGAGAATGCACGATTCACCAATGCCGCTGAACAGCACTACCTCGGCTGATTCTTCCTCGATGAAATATGGGGAGCGGGAGATTCAGGAGGGACAACTGATCACCTTTCCTAATCCTCGTCCGGGACGACGGTATGAGATTCGGGTCACGTTGCCGGAGTTTACCTGTAAATGCCCCTTTTCGGGCTATCCCGATTTTGCCACCATTCATCTGGTTTATGTTCCTGATGAGACGGTGGTGGAATTAAAGGCTCTCAAGCTCTATGTTAATGGCTACCGCGATCGCTACATTTCCCACGAGGAGTCCGCTAATCAAATTTTGGATGATTTTGTGGCGGCCTGTGATCCCTTGGAGGTCACGCTTCGGGCTGATTTTCTTCCCCGTGGGAATGTTCATACGGAAATTGAAATCCGCCATGTTAAGGACGGACAAAGGGCCTAGCGTAAGCCCCAAAAGGCGAGAATGCCTTGGTGGGTAATCAGTTCCGTGAGGATAACGGCCACAAAGCCCAACATGGCTAGACGACCGTTCCATAGTTCAGCTTTGGGGGTAAAGCCAAAGTTACCCCCGGCGGAGTCGTTGGTCTTGGGACGGGATTTTTTGGCGGCAGTGCTGGATTGACCAAAGCCTTTGTCGGTTGCTGCGGGCGGTTTTGCCACGGGTGTTATCTCCTAGTATGGGTCTGGGTTTAGGGTATCATTTCTTGCTGATGCCAAGCATCTATTACCAGGGAAGGGGGCGTCCATCCCAGGAGAAGAATTGACCACTGTCATCTAGGGTTCGGGTTTCGATGACCTCCATGAGTTGGGCGACGGTTTTCTCGACGGGAAAGAGTTTTCCGGGAGGGACGTTACGTTGAAAGGGTTGGGATAAGTCGGTGTCGGTGGTTCCTGGATGGAGACAGATGACGCAGGTTTGGGGACAGCGACGAGCATATTCGATCGCCGTGGTGTGCATGAGCATATTGAGGGCGGCTTTGGAGGCTCGATAGCCATACCAGCCACCGAGATCGTTGTCGCCAATGCTGCCGACTTTGGCGGAGATGCTGGCGAAGAGACTCGGCTGCTGATGGCGAAATAGGGGCATCAGGTGTTTGGCGAGGAGAACGCTGGGGATGCTATTGATGCGAAAGTAGTGGAGTAGGCGATCGCTGTCGATTTGACGTAAGCTTTTTTCAGGCTGGATGTCGGGGCCGTCATGGAGTACGCCGACGCAGTTGATCAGCAGATGTAGCTGCTGGTGTTGTTGCCCGAGGCGATCGCTCCATTGAGCCAGTTCTGATTCTTGGGTGACGTCGAGTTGCACGGGAATGAGGCGATCGCTCCCAGATTGGGCCAGTTGTAGCAAGTCTTGGGCCCGTTCCCCGTGGCGATAGGTTCCATAGATGGTTCCGATACGAGAATCTCGCAGAAGATGACGGATAAATCCTAAGCCAATGCCACGATTGGCACCAATAATCGCGGCTTGTAAGGGGGGGGACTGGCTAAAGAGAAAGGACATGGGAGGCTTACGAGGTCAG
>SMDP01000189.1:0-5932 GCA_012911965.1 Geitlerinema sp. P-1104 | reverse complement strand
TGATCTTGGACAATGATTTGGTAGGCGATCGCCAACCCTAAGCCTGTCCCTTGGCCCACCGGTTTGGTGCTGAAAAAGGGGTCAAACATCTTTTGCTGAATATGGGGGGGAATACCTGGGCCATTGTCAGCAATGGTAATCCGAATTTGGGCGATCGCTGCTTCATAGCTGACGCTTACGGTCAGTTGACGTGGAGTTGAGTCAGTACGGCTCCCCGTCTCCTCTGGGAGGGGACGCTGGACTAAGGCATCAATGGCATTATTGATAATGGCCAAAACGCTTTGATTGAGTAATCCTGGGTAACAGTCTACCTTGGGGATGGAATCATAGGTTTGGCTGACCTGAATTTGAGCGGCTTCTAAGCGAGAGCCTAAGAAGGACAGGGTATTTTTTACCCCTTGAGTGATATCAACGGTTTTTCGTTCAGATTCATCGAGTCGGGCAAAGTTTCTCAGGGATTCAACGATTGAGGCAATTCGGGTCACGCCGATTTGGGTCGATTTCAAAGATTGCGGAATATCGTCTAAGATATACTCAATCTCTAAGGTCTCTTTTAACTGTTGCAGCTTGGGAGCATCCCCTCCATGAACCTCCTCATAGGCATAGAGAAGTTGTAACAGAGTCTCAAAGTACTCTTGTAAGGCGCTTAAGTTGCCTTGAATGAAGGTTGCTGGATTATTGATTTCATGGGCAATTCCAGCTACTAACTGCCCCAAACTACTCATTTTTTCAGTTTGAATCAAACGCAGTTGAGCTTCTTTTAAGTCAGCTAAGGTTTGTTGAAGTTCCTCCGCCTTACCTCTCACTTCAGATTCGGCAACTTGACGACGTTTGATTTCTCTATCAACCCGCTCAAACATCTGAGAAAAACTGGCAATGGTTTGACTTAGTTCATTCGTTGGCTCAGAGTCTAAGACCATCAATGAGGCAAATTGGGGTCGCGCTGTCCCATCACTTAAAGCATCTCCAGCTAGGGTAAGGTCATCTCGAAGTTGTAACAATGGGGTTATGACAGTTCGTTCAATGATAAAAAATGTTGCCCCTGTTACAAAAACTGCAATAATTAAAACTAAGCCCGCAATACGAATAATGAATCCAAGTAATTCCTGGGGAACTGAACTGGAATCATGACGAACAATTAAGAGATAGGGCATCTCCATTTTGCGGATAACTCGGGCAACATCATAGCGATCGCCCTGCCAAGAGCGCCCTTGAATCCCAGCGGTGAAGTCCTGAATATCCTCAATCCCAAGCTCAGGAGGTTCACCCAAGCGTCCTACTAAGGTTCCATCGAGACGATAAAATGTAAATCCTTTCACTAAAGGGTCTTGACTGAAGAGTTCTAAACTCTCGACTAAAGACCTTTCGTTGGTTATGCCGTCTTCTGCGACGCGAACCAAGGAATCAACGGCTGTTTCTGATTGGCTTTCGAGTTGAGCTAAGAGTTCCTGTTGTCGCCGAAAATAGGAGGGAACAAGAATGATGATTTCAATAACAACAATACTTAGAAATATCTTGCCGACAATTTGACGGGATAAACGGGAATTTAAACATTTTAGAAATTGCTTAAAATTGTCTTTCATCGGGAATCATGTACTTGTGAAAATTCTAGGGTTCCGGTTCCTGATTCTGAATGATAGGCCAGCCAAAGGTTCCCGTCAGCCGTAAAACCATATTTCTGGACTGCACCCAGGGCCTGGAGATACCGATTCTCACGCTCCATGAGAGATCTTTCACAGGCTAGGCGGGTGCTAGCCAGGGCCCCGAGTTGTAACCGCTGTCCCTGTTGTTGCTCAATCGGGCCAACATAGCGGTTGCAGCCAGCCGAACCGGTGAGGCGATCGCCCTCAATCTGTAAATCGATGGCGGGGAGTTCCGGGTTTAGGGGACCATGATTCCAGCGAGTGAGTTGCCAATGGCGATCGGCTAAGGAGGCGATCTCTTCTGAGGCTGGTAGAGATACGTTGGTGAGGCTGACTTGGATGATGGAGGCGGTTGAGGCTGAAGGGAGTAAGGCGATCGCGCCTACAGTCAAAAGTGTGGCCAGGGACATCAAGGGAAAAGACATGATAGACAGGCTCCAAGGTGGAAAGGACTCTCTACCGACTTTAGCGTAATCGTTTCCTGAGTTTGGCCCAGGTGAGCCGAGAAATCCCCGGCAATGTAAATTGATGCAACAAAATCTGTCGAAATTTGCAGAAATCTGGTAGGAAGGAAAGGCGATGGCCGCTTCGTTGCGCCATGGGGCCGGCGATCGCTGTCATCTCCTGTTCAAACCGCTGTTTATAAAAAATTAGATTCTTATGCTCAATAGTCTTGTCTTGGCCCTCACCCCGACAACCTCAGCCTGGAGTCCCAGCATTGCCATTGTCATGGTTGTCTGTAATATTTTGGCGATCGCCATCGGCAAATACTCGATTAAATATCCCAGTGTTGGCCCCCAGGCTCCTTCCCCCAACCTCTTTGGTGGTTTTGGCATTCCTGCCATTATTGCCACCACCAGTTTCGGTCATATTCTCGGAGTTGGCGCGATTTTAGGCTTACAGAGCGCCGGTGTCCTCTAAATTTAGCGGATTAACGCCACTAAGCCCCAGTCAACGACAGCTTGGACGTTAATATCACCCAAATACTCAGTCAAAGGGCGATCGCTCCGAGGGGGGCGATCGCTTTTCTATGGGGCAGATATCGGGCAGACCAATCACCGAGAAAAGAGGGGTATCGTCAAACTTGCCCGTCAATTAAGCCCAAATTGCGGTTAAATTAAGACAGGATTAACCTTAGCCTAACCCTAATTTTCTCGTTTTGCAGTCCGACAAAACGATACATTGTAGGTAGTCGGCAACCATGGGGTGCGTCCACGCGTCGCACTTCTGTCAACAATTTTCCTTAACTAGCCCCATACTTAGGAACGGTTCTCAATCAATGATGTCCAATCCTTCCCCTCTCCATGATGATTTACATCCCGATAAACCCGAAGAGGCCTGTGGCGTCTTTGGGCTTTACGCCCCAGATGAAGATGTCGCTAAACTGACCTACTTCGGACTCTATGCCCTTCAACATCGTGGACAGGAGTCAGCCGGGATTGCGACGTTTGATCACCAGGGCCAGGTTCGCTGTCACAAGGAGATGGGTCTGGTCTCCCGAGTCTTTAACGAAGACATCCTCAGTCAATTGCCCGGCATGATGGCCGTGGGCCATAATCGCTATTCCACCACTGGCTCTAGTCATGTGCAAAATGCTCAACCTGCGTTGGTGGATACCCGCTTAGGGACGTTAACCCTAGCCCACAATGGTAACTTGGTCAACACCCGGGAGTTACGAGACGAACTCGAACGCCGTAATTGTAACTGTGTGACCACCAGTGACTCTGAGGCGATCGCCATCTTAATTGGCTCAGAAGTCGATGCTGGCAAAGATTGGCATCAGGGCATCCAAACGGCACTGCGACAATGCGAAGGTGCTTTTAGTCTCGTCATTGGGACTCCCATTGGCATCTTTGCCACCCGTGATCCCCATGGGGTTCGTCCCCTGGTGATTGGTAGTTTAGACACCAACCCCAACTACTACGTCTTCGCTTCAGAAACCTGTGGCTTAGACATTATTGGGGCCAGCTACCTACGCAATGTCAATCCCGGTGAATTGGTCTTTGCCAATGCTGACGGACTGAGTTCTGAGCGTTGGATTGAGAATCCGACCCCCAAACTCTGCGTCTTTGAGATGATTTACTTCGCTCGTCCTGACAGCATGATGAACGAGGAAAGTCTTTATAGCTATCGGATGCGGATTGGCAATGTCTTAGCCACTGAGTCGCCGGTGGATGCTGATCTCGTGATTGGCGTGCCGGACTCCGGCATTCCCGCTGCGATCGGCTATTCCCGGACCTCCAAAATTTCCTACGCTGAAGGACTGATTAAAAATCGCTACGTGGGGCGAACCTTCATCCAACCCACCCAACATATGCGAGAGTCCGGCATTCGCATGAAGCTCAATCCCCTGAAAGATGTCTTAGAGGGACAACGGTTGATTATTGTCGATGACTCCATTGTGCGGGGAACCACCAGCCGTAAGCTTGTGAAAGCCCTGCGGGATGCCGGGGCTAAGGAAGTCCATATGCGGGTCTCCTCGCCTCCGGTGACTCACCCTTGTTTCTATGGCATTGATACTGATGATCAGAAACAACTAATTGCTGCGACGAAGTCGGTCGATGAGATTGCTGCCCAAATCGGTGTGGACTCTCTAGCCTACCTGAGTTGGGAAGGAATGCTCACAGCGACCCAACAAGATCCCAGTCAATTCTGTTCAGCCTGTTTTACAGGAGACTATCCCATTCCCGTTCCCGCTCAACTACGTCATTCCAAGCTCATGTTGGAAGAGTTAGAAGTCTAACTTGGAAGCCTACTAAGCCACTCCAGACACCTATCAAGGGCAGCAGACCAACTCCGCATCGGGAGTTGGTCTGTTTTTGATAATGATAATCAATTAGAGCTTATAGCCATAGTTTCTCAATAAGAGATAGTTTGTTGACATTGACTTTTAAAAGAACTACCATAAAGAGTAAGAAATATAAGTTAAAACCTAGGAACAATGTACGCTTATAATAGCGAAGCTTTTAAAGCGGAACTCAACCAACTAGGATTGCGGTTGACTCCTCAGCGCGAAGAAATTCTCAGGATTTTTCAGCAACTACCGAAAGGAGAGCATTTGAGCGCGGAAGAACTGCACCACAAGCTTCAAGACCATCAGGATAAGCCCAAAATCAGCCTGTCAACAGTTTATCGCTCTCTTAAGTTGATGACGCATCTGGGCTTATTACGAGAGCTAGAACTGGCTGAGGGACACAAACATTATGAAATCAATCAGCCCTATCCTCACCACCACCATCACTTGGTTTGTGTCAAATGTAATAAGACTATCGAGTTTAAGAGCGATTCTATCTTGAAAATTGGTGTCAAGACGACCAATAAAGAGGGCTTCCATCTTCTTGACTGTCAACTCACCATTCATGGAGTCTGCTTAGAAGCCATGAAACGGGGCTGGCCCTCGGGGATTCCCGAGGATTGGCTCTGTCCGAAAGCGATGAGTTAGCAGAAACCTACCCTGAATCGGCATCTCAAATCCCCCACTTTGTTCAGCAGACTGGGGGATTGTTGTATAAATTTTGGCTCCGGGACAGACACCGACATGAATTAATGGCTATCGCCATAAGATATAGGACAAATTTACCGGGTATAACCCAGACCCTAAACGGCTCAACGGAGTTACTCTTGTTTAGGATGGTCTGTTAAGTAACCGAAGTCCTCTCTTGACATTCTTAAAAATTGCGAGCATCTTGGGAAAGACCTCCGAGGGAAGTTAGTTCTCGCTTGATGTTTAGCATTTCTGTCATTAGCCTTATGACATCTAAATCATCGTTGATGCCAAATCCAGCCTCTAACACAACTTTTTTTGAACTTAATCTCCTCAGGGTTATTGGTATTTGTCTGGTCTTGTATTCTCATTCAACTCCCTATTTGGGTTGGTCTCCTCGTTTTGATTGGTTTATCCAACACCCCGGGACGATTGGGTTAGGGATTTTCTTCTGTCTATCAGGATTTTTAATGCAACGCTCTCGCAACCGCCAGAAAGATCAGTTTCATTGGCTTAATTTCCTGAAAAAACGCTTTATTCGGATTTTCCCCTTATATTGGTTAGCTATTGTTGTTTTCGTGATTCAATTCCATTATCTTGATATTTTTCATGCTTCAGACTTTAGCCCTGTTTGGGCGACAGTTTTAACCCATTTCTCAGCAACACAACTCTTTTTTGTGCCGCGAGTTTCTGAAATAATGACTCTTTGGTACATTGGCGCGTTAGTACCTTACTATTTACTGTTTACTTGGACGAGGCAATTCAAGTTTAGAACATTTATTAGCATCAATTGTACTTTATTGCT
>SMDP01000188.1 GCA_012911965.1 Geitlerinema sp. P-1104 | reverse complement strand
AGATAGATTAAGAAATAGCCTGCCGGATCGAGCTTAATAAAGCGTTTGGAGAGTTGATCATCGAAGGCGGCGAGTTCCTCGCGGCGAGAGGTTTGAGATATCATGGCTTCATTAGGGTTGCATCGGCTGAACCCACTAATGTAGCCTAAATTTATCTTTGATGCAAGGAAAAATTTCAGCAAAATCTTAAAAGTATCTTAAGAAATGTAATATTTCCCCAAACTGGATTTTTCTATGCCAAGATGGTCGTCGTTTGGGTGGAGACTATATCCTTGATCTTTTTGTCTATGGGGATTGTCTTCTGCTCTCAGTCTCGTCGGTTATGGGATTTTAACTGGGTTCAGCCATCGTCGCACTTTACACCAATCCCACATTTGGTCATTCCTGTGATTAAAGTCATTGTGGTGTTTAGTCGCTTGCTAGTCATTTTATTTAATTAAGAATCGCTGCGTATCATGCCCCTTGCCCTGGTCATCCTCCTGCCCATTCTAGCTTATGGGGGGTTCTTCCTCATCCTAAACCGGTACCACCATCATCCCTGGCGGGAGGCTTTGCTGCGAGCGATGGTCATCTGGGGGGTGACCTTAACAGTAATCACCGAACTCCTGAGTGGTTTACGATTATTCACCTCCCTAGGGGTCGCTCTGGCCTGGCTCGGGGTTATAGGAATTTGCGCCTTAGTAATTTCCCGTTATGGCTGGCCATCTTCCTGGAAAGGGCCAGCCTGGCGTTGGTCCATGCCGCTGTGGTCCTCTATTGTCTTGGCAGGGGTGGCTTGGATCGTTGTCATCACCGGTGTTTTGGCGATCGCCTCAGCTCCCAATAACCCGGATTCCATGCGCTATCACATGAGCCGTGTCATGCATTGGATCCAACAGGCTACAGTTGCCCATTATCCGACCCACTACCCGGAACAACTCTATCAAAATCCCGGCTCAGCATTTGCCATTGCCCAGTTTCAGCTTCTCAGTGGCGGTGATTACTTTGCCAACTTGGTGCAATGGGGCAGTATGGTGATGAGCTTAGTTGGGGTCTCTCTTATCGCTCGACAACTCGGATGCGAGCATCGAGGGCAAATCCTGGCCGTGGTGCTCTGTGCCACAATCCCCATGGGAGTCCTGCAAGCAGCTAGTACCCAGAATGACTATGTTCTCAGTTTGTGGCTTGTCTGTTTCACCTATTTTATGCTCCGGGTTTTTGAGGTGGGTGTGACCGTTTCCACAGCTGTCTTGCTAGGAAGTAGCTTGGGATTGGCTATTCTCAGCAAAGGCACTGCGTATATTTATGCCTTGCCGATCTGTCTTTGGTTACTTCAATGGACGATTCAACAAAAATCCTGGCGTATCTGGAAACTTTTTAGTTTGGCAGGACTAATAACCCTATCTCTTAATGCTGGCCACTACCTACGTAACCTAAGCCTTACCGGTTCTCCCTTAGGGGTTGATGTGAGTTCAGAAACCAGCCAAGTTTTCTCAATCCCGGCTGTAATAGGCAGTATCGCTAAACACTTATCCCTTCATTCAGATATAGTTAGGTATCTGGGTTTACAGGAATGGCTCCCCCCAACGACAGGCATCACTCATAAGCTGGTCATCCTCCTTCATGAGGCCTTAAACTTAGATGTTAATGATCCACAACTCATCAGTCCATCAATGCGTGAGTTTTATGTGACAGGAATCTCAAACAGATCTGAAGATACAGCGGGGAACCCATTCCACCTTCTCTTAAATATACTTGCGCTGGTATTACTAATAGTATTACAGCCATCTACTAAACGGACCAAGTGCCGCAACTACTCGCTCATCATGATGGGGGGATTTTTACTTCTGTGCTGCTTATTAACCTGGTCAGGATGGCGTAGCCGACTTCACCTGCCGTTTTTTGTATTATTTAGTCCTTTAACAGCAACAGTTATCTCTCATGTTTTTAATAAAACAATTATAATTGCGCTAAGCCTTTTTGTGTTTTTAGCAACCCAGCCTTGGCTATTAAACAACTATGTAAAATCTCTGACCAGTTCAGAAAATTCGATTTTTAGTCCTAGGATTGAGCAGTATTTCTTTACTCGCCGAAATCTCTTTGACGGCTACCACAAAACTATCACTCAGCTGGAGACATTAGGCTGTCAAGATATAGGAATCATAATGGATCAGAAAATTCAATATGAGTATCCATTGTGGGTTTTGATGCAAGAGAGGCTAACCCCCATGCCCAGAGTACGTCATGTTGCAGTTCAAAACAGGTCCAGAAAAATTATTGGTGACGTTGTCGATATGGAGAACAGTCCCTGTGCGCTAATTTCCCTAAAGATGGAGCCTCGGTCAAAAGTCCCCACAGACGTCAAGACTGAATATGGAGACTATCGTGAGACTTGGGGCTTAGCCGTAGCAGGGGACTATGCTACTGTTCAAATTTTGCAAATACTTGAGACCAGGCAGGAACAGTCATCTCATCAGATGGTACCCTTGCAGATGGGGGTTACCTCTGAACTGTATAAAACGGACTCTCAGCACGATGGTCAACTTGTTATCATGCTTCCTTAAAGCCGTAGATGCCTTAAGTCTAATAAGGAACGCTTGACCATTCCTTCCATGGCTTCAAGGAAAGAGGCGATTTGAAAGAAATATTCAACTTATATGGTAATAGCAGGGATGGATAGGACAGAAGCCACGTCGGCAATCCCTGGCCACCGAGGGATTACCGACGTGGTGGTGGTGTGGCCTTTTCCGGCAAAGATTGTCCTAAGCGAACCTTCGCTGGCTATATCAAGAAATGTAAAATTTCCCCAAACCTAGTTTTTCTATGCCAAGATGGTCGTCGTTTGGGTGGAGACTATCCCTGAAACCCATTCTAATGTGCAAATCACGAGGGCAGGTGTAACCTGATATTCCCTAAGCCAACGTAAACCTTGCGTTCTCTTTTAAGAAAAGACGTTTACGTGTTCCTCAAGTTGAGGAGGCTTTGCCATTGTGAACTGGCTAAACCCCCATTTCCCTCGCTCCAGGTTTCTCTCTCTAATCATTAGCCTAATCATCCTATTCAGTAGCCTGGTTAGTGCTCCTCAAGCGGCTTGGTCCCACGTCCCCCATGATGTGGTGACTCAGGTGGCGGTGTCCCCTTCCTTTGAGGAGGATAAAACCCTCTTCATTGTCGTCCGTAACAATCTCTATAAATCAACAAATTCCGGTGACTCCTGGCAGCGACTTGTTCAGGGACTGGACTATGATGAAATTTCCCATTTAACCCTATCAGCTCAAAGTCGAAATGTTTTATATTTGAGCACCCGAGGCAATGGAGTCTACCAATCCACCGATGCAGGCCGATCCTGGACTCAGCGAACGGATGGGTTGAGAAGTCTTGATTTAGGGGCGATCGCCGTCTCTGCCAATGATGCTAACCTCGTGCTAGTCGCGGGCCAGGATGGGGGTCTCTACCGTAGTGAAAATGGAGGAGAAGCCTGGCAATCGGTTTGGATGGACAACCGCCAAATTACGTCCCTAGCCTTCAGTGAGGATCAGCCGGATACCGTCTTTGTGGGAACCAAGGAGGGAGAACTTCATCGCTCGGATGACGGGGGGATCACCTGGGTTCGCCTGAGCCAACTGAATGGAACTGGCTCGATTACGGCGATCGCCCCCTCTCCCAATTTTAGAAATGATAATCAGCTTTGGCTAGGAACGGAAGCCGCCGGACTTTGGTCTAGCCGTGACGGCGGGAACCGTTTCACTGCACTGGATGCGGACATCCCTGACCCCCATATCACCGATTTACTAGCGGTCAACGATGATCACAACAGCCCCCAGTTAGTCCTATCAACTTGGGATGCCGGATTTTTCCGTTCCCCAGATGCTGGACAAACCTGGACGGCGGCCCAAGACGGATTAGAGAAAGACAATCAAGCCGATCAACTCGAAGAACCTCACTTCTATGATCTCGATACCTCTACCACGACCTTGGCTGAGGGATTTATTTTCCTAGGGGGGTTTAATGGTCTCTATCGCTCCGAGGATGGGGGTCAGCAATGGCAAAATCTAGAAACCCTATCCGCGAATCTTGTTACCACCTTTGATATTTCTCCCAACTATGCTCAGGACCAAAGTTTAGCTATTGGAACCTACGTCAATGGTATTTATTTAAGCCGGGACAGTGGTCAGACTTGGCTACGTCCGAGCCGTGGCTTACATCTGCCCTGGTTTACCAACACCTTTGAGGAGCAATATCAGGATCCTCGCCGTTATTTTCATCTCGCGTTTTCTCCAAATTACGCTGACGACCAAACCCTCTTTGTCTCTATTCTCTGGACAAAACTGCTGCGGTCAACAGATGGGGGGGAGTCCTGGGAAATTAGCTCCCTCCCCTCAGAAATGCGAGGTAATGCACTCCTCATCTCTCCCAGCTTTAGGGAAGATCAAACGGTTTATATGACCGGACAGCGAGGTAAATTTTTTCGTTCTGAGGATGGGGGTCGTCAGTTTCAGGAAGTTGCGGATCTCGGGGTTACCGGTGGCAATTATGGTCCGTCTATTGTGGCCGCTCCCAACTTCGAGTCCGATGGCATTTTGTTGGCCACAGGACCTGGAGGTATTTATCAATCTCGCGATCGCGCTGAAACCTGGGAACGGTTAACCCGAGATGCTGCCTGGGAAACGCGCCGTAATCTACAAATTGCCTTCTCTCCCAATTATGAGGAGGACCAGACCATTTTTGTGGGTACGGATGCTGGTGCGTTTTGGTCTTTAGATGCTGGTGCTTCCTGGGACTCAATACCTGGTTTGGCGGCCTTGACTGATACCTATATCGAGGCGATCGCCATTTCTCCAGAATTTGCCGGCGATCGCACTCTGGTCGTCAGCATTCGGGGTCAAGGACTTTGGCGTAGTACCGATGGCGGTCAACAGTTCAGTCAAATTGGCGATAACCAGCTGCTGTTTTCAAAGCTCAATCGTATGGCCTCGGGAGGAATGGCCATTCAGTTTTCTCCTAACTACGGCCAGGATAATACCCTCTACGCCATGGGAGATACCACAACTACCCTCTATCGCTCTACCGATCAGGGGATGACCTGGGAAACCCTACGAGTGCCTAATCTACCACGGGCTGAACCTACAGCCATAGAACAAGCCCAAATTTATGCCTATGTCTATCGCGGTCGTATTCTGCGCTTTGGTCTAGCCACCGTTCTGGGTTTAGTCAGTTATGCAATTCTCAGTTGGTTGACCCGTCGCCGAAAGTTGCCGATCCCCCGTCCCGTCATTCCCGTCATCGGAACCCTATTGGTTTTTAGTGGTTCCCTAATCGTTTTATTTAACTAACAAAATTCCCGGTTGAAGTTTATCGGCTTATTAGTTTGTTGTTTTTAGTCTGTCAATCTGATGAGTAATTCCACATCAACAAAAACCTGGCGAGAGCAAATTCGTCACCACAAAAATCAAGCCATTCAGTCCTATTTTTACCGGCGTATTTATAGGCACGAGAGTCCCTATCATGTTTGGGGGCGATCGCAACCCTTACGAGTTCTGCTGATTCTCGGGCATATGCGCTCAGGGTCATCATTATTGACCCATATCTTGAATGATAACCCCGCTATTCTGGGCTATGGCGAAACTCATATTACCTATCAATCTCCCGACGATTTTAAGCAGCTTATGGCAAGAGTTTATTGGCGATGTCATGAGTTTAAGAAATTGACGGATTTACAATATCTGAGGATGAATCATCAATATGTTTTAGATAAAATTCTTCACAACAAATTGCTTGCCGATGAGTCTCTTCTGACTCATCCCCAAGTCTCGGTTATTTTCTTAGTTCGTGAGCCGGCTGGCAGTTTATCAAGTTTGCAAAAACTCAAACCTCATCTCACAGATCAGGAGCGATTTCGCTACTACAAAAATCGCCTCATCAAACTGGGAGACTACGCCGAATTCATTGGGGATAGAGAAAAAGCTCTATGGGTGACTTATGACACACTTTTGAATCAGACAGAACCTGTCCTGAAGTGCTTTCAGGAGTTTCTGGGAACGAAAGTTCAATTCTCAGAACAATACAAACTTTTGACAACTACAGGAAATCGATGGGTCGGTGATTCTCAGGGAAAAATCAAAGCGGGCAAAATTATTCGCCATCCAAGACCCACAAATTACTCTCTATCTGACGAGATCCAAGCTGAGGCAAATTCAGTTTATCAAGATACCTGTAAACGCTTACTGACGTTTTGCACACCTAGCATTTAACCATCATGATTCAAAACAAAAAACAGCAACAACATTCTAGTTTACCTCAGGTTTCTCCTAGGGATTCAACCCTGGAGTTACCTGAGCAAAACTCAACCTACCCGTCCACTCAAAAAAATACCATGAATCAATCTCAAGCGACTTTAACCCATCAAAATCTGTCCCACTCTCATCGGTCGAAAACTGAAACCTGTTCTTTATCGATTACAGTGGCCCGCACCGATGTGCCCTTTATGATGCACATCATTCCTCATCTTGTCCGCAGTTGCAATTTTCCCTTTTTCAAACGGGTGTTGGTTATGGACACCGCTCCCTTATCCCAAGAGAAAGTCAATCGTCCTGGTTTAGGAAGCCAGGAGGACTTGAGGGCCTGCTGTCAAAAACTGATTGATGATGGGGTCATGGATGAAGTGATTGAGATGGATTACTCTGAGAGTTACCGTCGCCAAACCTATCAAAAATATTTTGGTTGTTCAGAGATTCGCCCCACCCACAACTATAAGGGGTCTCCAATGCTTGGCTATATGTTCTCCATTGATAATGTGCCTGGAGATTATCTTCTTCACTTAGACAGTGATATGCTACTTCATCAGGAACCTGATTTCAATTGGATTCAGTTGGGCATTGATTTACTCAATCGCCGTGATGATGTGATGTTTGTTCGTCCATTTGCCGGATTTCCCATGCCCGGTGAAGGGTTGCACAACCAAATTAAATCCTATGATTACGATCCGGAAGGGTTTTACAGGTTCACATTTTTCAGTCTCCGGGCCTTTTTACTCAAACGCAGTAAATTGGAGCAGTTATGCCCCATGCCCGTCGCCTGGCGCTGCTTTAAACGGAAATGGGTGTCGAACTTACCCCCTCGGGTTCTGACAACTATTAACAATTGGACAGGCCGTGGCAAATTAGAGTCCTGGGAGATTATTATGTCCCGTCAACTGGAAAAAATGAATTGCGTGCGAGCCACCCTCGCTCAGCCAGAAGCCTGGACCTTACATCCGAGGCATCATAGTCCTGAATTTGTCGCCAACCTACCGACGATCATCGAGCGTGTTGAACGAGGGGAGGCCCCGGAAGGACAGGTTGGATATTATGATCTCCAACTCGAAAGCTGGCTCTAAAGACGGACTGTGTCTTGTCATCGATTGACAATCAGGCTATAATTTGCTGGTTGGGAGTCGCTAGCTCTCTCACCTTAGGTCTAATAAAAGCCTGGTCAGTCGTTAATTTTACACCAAAGGTAGCATGAACCGGGTTGCGGTGAGTTACCTTTGGTGTCTTGTTTTGTACCCCCTTATGATTCTGGTCAAATAATGAATCAATCCCAAACAACACTCAAAACCATTGCCATTTGGCAACCTTATTTTATGGGAGGAGGGGCAGAAGCAGTAAGCCTTTGGATTTTAGAAGCCTTGGCTCCACACTATGATGTAACGCTATTTACCCTAAATTCTATTGATTTAGAACGTCTTGATATTCTCTATAATACTCATTTATCTCAACAAACTATAACAGTAAAACCCCTACTGCCATCTGCACTCAATCGTGATTTTGTTAAGCCCCTAATTGCTAATAATCGTAAAGTTCGTTCAGGCTTGATTCACTGGTCAGTGCGAGCCTTTAAGGAGTTAAACCGAGACTATGACCTGGTCTTGTCAACCTATAATGGAATTGACATGGGACGGCGGGGGCTTCAATATCTACATTGGGTGCATGTAGTAGAACCCAGCCCCAAGAAGATGAATACCTGGGGAACCATTGTCATGAAAATCTCCGATTTTTCTCTGGAGAACCTTCAAAAAAATATCACCCTCGCTAACTCAAAGTATACAGCTGAAAATATCAAGGATGCTTATGGAATTGAGTCACGGGTTGTCTATCCCCCAGTTGTGACGGAGATTAATGCGATTCCCTGGGAACAGAAGGAAAATTCATTTCTCTGTAGTGGTCGTATTGTGAAACCTAAACAACCTCATCAGGTGATTGAAATTCTGCAAAAGGTGCGCGATCGCGGCTTCGATGTTAAACTACATATTACCGGTGGCGGGGGCGGAGCCTACCAACAGTCCTATGAACGCCGTATCAAGAAGATTGCAGCTCAGAACTCGGACTGGATTCAAGTCTA
>SMDP01000187.1 GCA_012911965.1 Geitlerinema sp. P-1104 | reverse complement strand
TCGCGGACTTACCTATCAAGAGACTGGCAATATCAGGGCAGCAGTGCAAGATTTTGAACGGGTGATTGAGTTGGATGAGAATTATGCGGATGCTCACTATTATTTGGGAGTGACGTATCGACAGTTCTTTAATTTAAGGGCATCACGAGCTAGTTTTGAGGAGGCGGCTCGTTTGTATGAAATTCAGGGGAATGAGCAGGGATTGTTGAATGTGGCTCAGGAGATGATTCTGTAAGTTCGGAGGGTGAATATCTGATGGGTTCTTGTGTTGTGGCTGAGAGGGGAGGCAGAGCCTCCCAGTTGGCATTCCTAGGCAGAGCCTAGGAATGAGGGGAGCCTAGGAACGAGGGGAACACGAGGGAGGATAAGAGGAATGTAGGGCAATTACAAGAGATTGTCCCTACATTCTTTTGTCTGATTTTTTTTGGATGGGTCTGTCAATTATTTTTGTCTTTGCAAAAAATTAGTCAAACAAATTAGGTTTACTTGAATAAGCTCTGATGCTCCAGACATATATTAAATCAGAACACACTCACAGGGAGTATCAATTATGGTTCTCGATATTATTAGTGGAGATGGTTTTGATTTTGGTTTGGCAACGTCGGGCAATGATACGATTTTTATGGATGATTTATCGGGGGACAAACTCAATCGATTACAAAGTTCCCCGCTGACGGATGCGATCGCCCTTTTGGAGGGTGATGACTATCTGGTCAATAATGATGTGGGACGGGTATTATTCGGTAATGAAGGTGATGACACGATTATTGGTGGTGCTGGGGATGATACGATTTTCGGCGGTCAGGGGGATGATTATCTCGTCGGCGGGGAGGGGAATGATATCCTCTCGGGCGATCGCGGCTTTGATACCCTCACCGGTGGCGGAGGGTCTAATCAATTTATTGTCGCTCCCTCTGCCGATGACCGGGATGTGATTACTGATTTCAGCGTGGGACGAGACAAGATGATTCTGCGGGAGGGAGTGACCCTGGCAGATGTGCAAATCCAAAATACCGTCGCTGGGACTCTGATTTTGCAAGATGGGGCCGCCTTGTCGATTCTGCAAACTCCTGGAATCCAAGTTAGTGCGAATGATTTTCTCACGAATGAGGATTTTCAGAGCATCCAAGATACCATTCGCCAGACGACGGATGTATTACGGCAAGATTCTCGTAATGCTGGAGCCTATAATGAGCGGGGTCAAGCGTTCTCTCGTTTAGGACGACAGGAAGACGCGATCGAGGATTTCACCCGTGCCTTATCCCTCGACCCGGCCCAAGCGTCCATTTACTACACCAATCGTGGTTTTGCCTTCCTGGCTCTCCGAGACCAAGACAGTGCCATTGAAGACTATACTCAAGCCATTCGCGCCAATCCCAATAATGCTCAGGCGTTCTTCGGTCGTGCCTTAACCCACAGTATCTTTGAGGACTATGAGTCAGGGATTGAAGACTATACCCAAGTCATTCGTCTCAATCCCAATGACCGGGTGAGTTATTACAATCGGGGTTTGAATCACAGTCGCCTGGAACAATATGATGAGGCGATCGCCGATCTCACCCAAGCCATTGCCCTTGATCCGACTGATGTCCCTCAATACTCCATCCGGGCCTCAGTCTATGAGGAGATTGGTGATTTAGAGGCAGCCGTTGAGGATTATGAGCGTATCATCGAGTTAGATCCCAACTTTGCTGATGCTCATTATCGTCTCGGTTTAGCCTATCGAGAATTGTCCGACGAGACAGCTGCACAAGCCAGTTTTGAGGAAGCTGCTCGGTTGTACGAACTCCAGGGAAATCAGGAAGGACTGGACAATGTTGCTCAAGAACTCAATGTGAACAACTAGAATCTCCCCTAAGACTCCAAGGCTGAACTGGCTTCCCACTTCTCCATGAGGCAACACCCCAAGCTGTGAGGGTCCCTGATGACAGCTTGGGGTGTTTCAGGAATGGCGAGCTTCACAGAGAGCACAACTCTATGAATAAGAGAACCCCTCTCAGAAATATCTATTAATAATGGCACAGAGCCAGGAGCGTCATCCCCACACGCCTGCACCCAGTCCGCTGTTATCCTTAACCCTTTCTGGGACTCTGTCTGGGTTGTCGCTGTCAAACCTGTGCCACTGTCGCTTCTTGCAACGTCATGGATAATGCTTTTTACTACTGGCAACTGATGCGTCTGAGGTCATCCGGTCAGTCTCAGATTCAGGTCAACCTAGAAGTCCAAGCCTGGCTGCAAGAACGCTTCCCACAGGTTCTACTAGACCCGGATTACCCAGATAGCCAACTTCAACGGCAGTTATGGAGCTGCTGGCGAGGCCAGGAGCAAGATGCGGACTTGGCTGAGTTGAGTCTTCGTTGCTTCATCAGCCATCAGATTCACCAGGCTTGTCTAACACTGGCACAACGCTATAGGGAACATTACGGACTCTCATTGCGGGAGTTATGGGCCGTGGTTCTCGATGATGAAGGGAAGTGTTCTCCAGTCTATCGTCCCTTTAGTTTGGAGATTCTTGAGAGCTATGACCCCAACCAGTCCAGCTTAAGTACCTGGACTCGTCAACTGACCTACAACCATCCTGAACTGAATCGCCTATTGTTAGAGAGGGGCATCTATCGTGCTAGCGATTGGGCCATTCTCAATGATACCAATGTTGACCAACTCCAACGGATTCTACAGGACTATCATCTTTGTAGCCAGAATGAAATCGATCAGGCGCTGAAGTTGTTACAACAGTATCAAGCTGTCTATCGGCGCGATCGCCTCTGGCAACGACGTCTTGGTCACCGGGGACACTGCCAGCCTCCTACAGAGGAGCAATTACAACAGATGTACCCCACGGTTTCTAGTGCAGTCGTACTCAAACGACTGAAACACCTTGCTAGCCAATTACGAGAGTATCGTGTTCATGTTCGTGGTGGTAATCCCCGCTTCTACCAACCGCAAGATGAACAAGAACTAGAAACCTTAGTGGGGCAACAACCCGGTAATTGGGGGACGATTGAGGATGAGTCGGAAGGCTTTTTAAGCGCCTATCGACAAGCCCTTAAAGAAACCCTGGCGGGGGCGATCGCCCAAGTCCTGAAAGCGAATCTGGAGAGACTTCGTCGTCGCAAACAGGGACGCGATAGGGCCTATCTAGAGGCACTACACCTATCCCAATGTCAGGGTCTTTCCATGACCGAAATTGCGCCAAAAATTGGACTCACATCCCAAGTCCAAGTGACGCGACTTCTGAACCTCAAACGCCTAAGAGCGGAGGTGCGCCATCTCCTGATTAGCCAACTCTATCAACGACTCACTCAAGAAGCCCTCAAATATATCCCAATTGAGCGGCTTCACGCCATTGACCAAACCCTGGAAACCCTACTCACTGAACTGGTGGATGAGATGATCGCCGAATCAGCTGCTCAAACTCAAGCAGCGAAACCTTGCCAACAGGCGAGTCGCTTTAATGTTGCCTTGTGCCATGCCATCTGTCCCTTGCGCCAGCGTTTTAAGTAGTGGGTCTATTGCGATCAAACCTTGCGTTCTTTCTCCTTACTCAATGTCATTATGACTTACTCTAGCCACTGCCAACTTCTCGACCTTGACCCGGATCAAGGAACAACCGTTCATCTGACCACTGGAGCTGTGAATTGGGCGGTTGAAGTCTGTCAAGACGAAGTCGATACAGACCACCAATGGTTTTGTTTTCTACGAGCCATGGCAATTAAGGGATTACAACAATGGCTCGACCAAGGCGCTGAGGCCTTACCTCTTGATTACAGTCATGAGCGTCCACCCAAGCCTGGGGTGAACTGTCAGGTCAAAGGATTTCGCCTCTGTCTAGTGGTCCAAGGGAGCCTCAGTGATGGTTTAATCTCCATTCCCCGCTATACCCTAAAAGACCCTCTCAACTTCGCCCATCTCTATATCTTGGCAGACGTGCAGGAGGAAGCCGATCAAGTTAGAATCTTGGCGGGATTGCGTCGCGATCGCCTGGTGAGCTTGAAAGAGTCAGGCAACCTAGCCCTCAGCCGTAAAGGTCATTATCACGTACCCCTGGAGGAATGGGACCTTTCTCCCGAAGACCTCTTGCTGTATCTACATTGTCTTAATCCCGAGACTCTGGAAACTCTCAATGCTGAGACTCGGGTTACCTCTCGTTGTCTATGTCCCCAGCCAACCCTGAATGTGCGCGATTGGCTGCGAGACCAACTCGATAGGGTGGCCGAGCGGTTTCACTGGACGTTGCTGCCTCCCCTGGCCACCTCCCATCAGTTGATGTCAGTGCAAACCCCCGCCGAAGAACTCGAAACCTTACTCCGAGACTTGGAACAACAGGGGGTGATGATTCCCGACACGGCCCGAGGCGCCTATCAGGAGCTACATCACCAGGGACTCCCAGGTCGCTTGTATGCCCTGATTTGGAAGGTCTTTGACTCCCACTATTCTCCAGAATGGTCCTTGTGTCTCTTCCTCGGACCCCGGCCTGGGGAACCCCTCGAACCGGGAACTCAATTGATTGTGCAGGATGAGACCTCGGTGTTGGTTCGTCAAACCTTAGACGAAGACTCAGGAGAGGTGTACCTCTATACTCAAGTCATCGGTCGCATGGACGAGCAATTTACCGTGAGTATCATCTCCGGCGACGGAACCCCCCTGACGTTGCCCTCCTTTACCTTTGAGACCTGACCTACCGCTCAGCCTGCTATGGCCTACCGACTCAGCATTCATCAAATTGAACAAAGTTGTCTGTTTGACCTGACTTGGGGCAAGGGACAGCGTTTAACCGCCACCGTTGCCTTCCCCCAACTCCTGTTGAAGCTCTATCAACACTGGCGACGCGCCTATTTGGGCTATTACAAACAAGCCTTGCGGGGACGGGTGGGGGCGACGGGACAGTTATCGGGGTCGCCGGTGGACTGGCATAGTCAATTGGTGCAGGCGGAGGCTCGCTTTCTCTCGGAGTTCCATCGTTGGCTCAAACGGGGGGAGTTATTTGATTTGCGATCGCAATTGGCCACTCCTTCCAACCCTGGCTCAGATCCGGGTTCAGATTTGGGATTAACCGGTAGTCGAGAGGGGGGTTCAGAGCGAGGAAATCCGGGTAACCCCCATGAAACCTTATTTTTGACCTGTAGTCCCCTAGACCTGGCTCGCTTTCCCTGGGAGACTTGGGAGTTTGGACGACATATCGAGGTGGTGCGATCGCCCCCCATTCTCTCTCCCACCTGCGCCCCCAATACGCTGCGACGGGGTCGGCCTCGGGTATTAGCCATTTTGGGGGATGAGACGGGTCTCAATTTTAAGGGGGAGCGTCTGGCACTTAAGGCACAACGACGCTGTTTAGATATTCACTATGTGGGTTGGCAACCGGGAGAGGAGTCGCGACTGCTCAAAGACCGTATTTGCCAGGCGATCGCCGACCCTCAAGGTTGGGATGTTCTCTTTTTCGCCGGTCACAGTAACGAAGCGGCGTTACTCGATGGACAGGTGGCGATCGCCCCCCAAACCTCCCTATCGATTCGCGACCTCAGTCCCTATCTCCGACAGGCCCAGCAACGGGGCTTACAGTTTGCCCTATTTAACTCCTGTTCAGGTCTCGATATTGCCCAAGCCTTGATTAACCTAGGCTTGGGTCAAGTGGCCATCATGCGCGAACCCATCCACAATGAGGTGGCCCAGGAGTTTTTGGTGCAGTTTCTGCAACGACTCTCGGCGGGAGAGACGGTACAAACCGCCTTACGAGGGGCCGGTGAGTTCCTGAAATTAGAGAAAAATCTTACCTATCCCTCCGCCTACCTCGTTCCCTCCCTATTCCGCCATCCCGAGTCCCCGCCCTATCGTCTGCCAGAACAGGGTTGGCGGGGCTGGTGGCGACGGTTACGACCGACGAAATCGGAGGCGGTGGCGGTGGGGTCTCTCTTGCTGTTGAGTGTGCTGCCCAATCTGCACTATTGGCTGCTGGATCAACGGGTGGGGATGCAGGCCCGCTATCGGGATTGGACGGGTCAGGTGGCCTGGGAGGAAGTGCCACCGGTGGTGTTGGTTCTGGTTGACCAACAGACCTTTCAACGGCGTGGTCTCAGCCAATATAAGCCCATTGACCGTCAGTTATTGGCCGATGTGATGTCGAGGGTGATGGAGACGGGGGTGTCTGTGGTGGGGGTGGATTATTTGCTGGATTTACAGGACCCCCGAGGCCAGGATGCAGCCTTGCGTCAGGTGTTGGCGGAGGCCTTTCAGCGTCAGGTTTGGCCGGTGTTGATTACAGCCCGTAATCCTGGGGGAGAGTGGATTGAACTCTATCCTGAGGTGGCGCAACGGGAGTGGCTGCTGTTGGGGGATCCCTGGGTTCCCTTCTGGCATATTCGTCCTCGCCGGGACTCTCCCTATCAGCGAACTCCTTTTAGTTATCAGTTGGCGATCGCCCATCGGCTTCAGCAGCAGCAGGGTCTGGTTCTGGAGGGGTCACGGGAAGACCAGGTGCAGCGGTTTCTCAGGGATGGAGAGGGGTCGGGGTTATCGCCTTGGACTGAGCAGCATCCGCTGACGTTATGGTCCTATCGTTGGCATCAGCGTTGGTTACAGCCCCTATTGGATTTTTCTCTGCCTCCCCAGGCGATTTATGAACGGGTTTTGGCTTGGCAGTTACTGGAGTCCCCAGAGGAGGCGTTGGCTGGGTTGAGGCGAGAGGATTGGTCTGATGCTGTGGTGATTATTGCGGCGGGGGGCTATTACGAGGCGGGCATTGACCGGGATGGAGGGGATAATCTCCCGCCTCCCCCAGCTATCCGCTATTGGCAACGGCGTCAGGGAGGCAGAGGAACGGCGTTTATGGGGGGTGAGGCTCATGCCTATATGACTCATCATTTCCTCACCTCTCATTTGGTGATTCCCATTCCCGATAGCTGGTTGTTGTTGGTGACGGTGTTGGGCGGAAAAGTGGTTTTAGTTTATGGTCGCGAACGTTGGCGGGGTCGAAGTTGGTGTTGGGGGGGACTGGGGGCGATCGCTCTCTATGGTGGAGTCTCGTTACAGGTTTATAGTAGCGCGGGGCTGTTATTACCCTGGTTCTTTCCGGCGTTGGCGATCGCTTTCTATAGTTGGAACTTGAGCCGGTTTGAATAAGTGGCGTGTCCGTGGAAATACATAGAATTAGAGGGAACAGGGAATAGGGAACAGGGAATAGGGAATAGGGAATAGGGAACAGGGAATAGGGAACAGGGAACAGAAACAACGTAGGGGCGTACCCTTGTGGTCGCCCTCTTCGAGCAATGGGTAATCAATCTATTGAGGTAATGCAGGATGAATCTACGATTGGGACGAGTGAACCTAGGATATTCTCTAATTTTGACGACCTTGATAGGGCTGATAGGAGGGTCGGGTCCTCTGTCAGCCCAAGAGCCGCGACGCCGCAGTAGTTCAGAAGAAGTTGAGGACCCGGGACGTGGGAGTGTCGGTGGCTCTCGGGGGATGCTGTTCTGTGTCCGCCCTGGCCAGGCTCGGGGGAGGAGTGTTCCCCCGATGCTGAATCCGGGGTTAACGGTGGAGGCGTTTGACGGGTTTGGGGTGAGTTCCTTCGGTCCTGAGACTCTGGCACGGCGTTCCGAGAGTCTACCACCTGCGTTTCCGACTGAGGTGGGGCAGATGGACGACTGGACTTTTGAATTGGCCTCAGATCCAGACCTGCAACTGACGCGGATTTTGGTTTGTACGTCCTGGGTTCAGCCCTCGGCGTTGCCAGAAAGTGAATAAGTGTTTCATCCGTGGAAATACTTAGAAGTAGCATGACAACTTTGGGTGATACAGCATGAATCTGAGATTAAACTTGGGACTGGCAAGCGCGACTAAGGAATGGAGTTCTTTGGGGATGACACCGATGACCATGATTACAGCGCCACCGGAACTACTGCGCTTGCAACCTGAGCCAGAGCGACGACGCAGTGGACGCAAGGTGGCACAATTGCAGAATAATGAGTTTGTGGTGTCCTTTGAGGACTGGATTCGTGAAGGGTTCCATCTCCTGGAGAGCGATCGCTTTGAGCAAGCCCTGACCCTGTTTGATGGGGTGATTGAGGCAGATGCTCGGGTGGCGATCGCCTGGATGGGACGGGGATTTGTCTTGAATGAGTTGCAACGTCATGAGGAGGCGATCGATGCCTTTGAGCAGGCGTTGCATCTGGATAAGACCCTCTATTATGCCTGGGTGGGGTTGGGCCGCGCCCGGGAAGCCAAAGGCTCACCGGAGTTAGCCTTATCCGCCTATGATCCAGCCCTAGCGATTGATACCGAAGTTGTTTGGGCTTGGTATTACCGAGGCCTCTCGTTAATGACCTTAGAGGAGTATGAAGCGGCCCTAGCCTCCCTGGATGAGGCGTTGCGGTT
>SMDP01000186.1 GCA_012911965.1 Geitlerinema sp. P-1104 | reverse complement strand
ACCACAAGGGTTCGCCCCTACGGACGTGAACTGGGGTCGAATACCAGAAACCGGGTGTCTTGGAGACACTCGGTTTCGTTTTGGGGGGGGCTTAGACTAGGGACATGAGGAGGCTGGGGATGATGGATTGGACGACTTGTAGGAGTAGGATGGCGAGGATGGCTGAGAAGTCGATGCCGCCGATGGGGGGGATGATGTTGCGGAAGATGTTTAAATAAGGGTCGGTGAGCTGGCTGAGAATGGCTAGGGGCGGCATACTCCAGTCTACGTTGGGAAACCAGGTTAGAAGGATGCGGATGATGAGTAGGGCAAAGTAGATGTTGAAAAAGGTGACTAGGGTTTGGGCGAGAAGTAAGACGATGGATTCCATGGCTGGGTTGAGGTTGTGTTGTGTATTTTTTTAACGATGCCTTGACTTTTGAGGCTTTGGGTGTTAAGGCATCTGGTTCATCTTTGACTATTGTAGTCGATCGCTTAGGGGGAGGTTATTGCTCGTCGAGGGGGGTGAGGGGGCGATCGGGTTGTTCTTGACGGTTGACGACGTGGAGTTGTTCGCGCACGTCGTCGATGGTGTCGTTGAGTTGGGCAATTTTGTCTTCGAGGTTGCGGCGGGCGGATTCCATGCCTTCGGGGTTGAGGAGGGGGTTGTTGCTATCTCGTTCGGGGAGACGGCTGTTGCTGTCGTCGTCGTTGCGGCTGTTGGGGTTGTTGCGTGTGGCTAGGACGGTGCCTAGGACACCGCCGACGACGCTGCCGAATATGGCTCCGGCTAAGAATCCACCTGTGAAACCGTTTCGATTACTCACCGTGATTTTATCCTCTACTGCTTCGCGATCGCTCTGCTGTTTAGTTTAACATTGCTCGGGGCCGGGGTTGGAGGGCTTAGGTTCCGAAGCTGCGATCGCCGGCGTCGCCGAGGCCGGGGATGATGAAGCCGCGATCGTTGATGCCTTCGTCGATGGTGGCGGAGTAGATGATGAGTCCGGAGTATTTGTCGTTGAGCCGTTGTAGGGCTGGGGGTGCGGCGACGATGGAGATGATGCGGAGGCGATCGGTGGTGAGGCCCCGTTGGGTGAGCAGTTCGAGGGTTTTGTCGAGGGTTCCACCAGTGGCGAGCATGGGTTCGCTAATCATCAGATGGAGGTCTGGGGGGAAGTTTTGGGGGAGTTTGTTGAGGTAGCAACTGGTGTTGAGGCTGGTTTCGTCTCGGACCATGCCGAGGTGGTAGATGGCGGCGGCGGGGAGTACGTCTTGCATTCCGGGCAGGAGGGCGAGGCCGGCTCGCAGGATGGGGACGATGGCGAGGGGGATGTCGGAGCGGATGAGGCGACCTTGGGCGGGGGCGAGGGGGGTTTGGACGCTGACTTGTTGGGTGGGGAGCCAGTCGCGGATGGCTTCGTAGGTGAGCCAACGCCCGAGTTCGGTCATGGCGGTGCGGAAGAGGACGGGTGGGGTGGAGGCTTCTCGGGCCATGGTGAGCCAGTTCTGAATCAGGGGATGGGGGGGGACGTAAACTTTTAGTTTTTCGGTCATGGGTTTGTTGTTTGGGGATAGGGGTATTTTAGGGGATGGGGGGAACGGGGAATAGGGGGAAGAAGGCAGTAGGGGACCAGGGGGGCGGTAGGATGTGTTCGGGCGTTGATTCGTTTTAAGATCTGGACTTATCGATTCCAACTTGCCCGAACGCATCACTTGGGCAAGTGGTAGAAGGGAGGGTTGGGTGGTGGGGTTGGGGTGAGGGGTCAGAAACTGGGTGTCTTTGGAGACACTCGGTTTCGTTTTGGGTGGGGTTAGGGTTGGGCTAGGGATTGGCCGGCTAGCCAACTGGTGGTCCAGGCGTTTTGGAAGTTGAAGCCGCCGGTGATGCCGTCGATGTCTAGGAGTTCTCCGGCTAGGTAGAGGTGGGGGCAGAGACGGCTTTCTAGGGTCTTGAAGTTGATTTCGTTGAGGTTGATGCCGCCGCAGGTGACGAATTCGTCTTTGAAGATGCCTTTGCTTTGGATGAGATATTGGCTCTGGAGTAGGTGCTGGGTGAGACGGTTGAGGGCTTTTTTGGAGATTTCGGCCCAGCGGGTTTGGGGGTCGATGTCTGTGGCTTGGAGGTGGTAGGTCCAGAGTCGCCGGGAGAGGGGGATGGGGGAGAAATTTCCTAGGGTTTTGCGGGGGTGGTCGGCTTTTTGTTGCTGATAGATCTGTTTGAGGGTTTCGGGGTTGTGTTGGGGAAGCCAGTTGAGATGGATGGGGGTGCGATAGTGACAGTCATGGAGGGATCTGGCTCCCCAGGCGGAAAGTTTGAGGACGGCGGGACCGCTGAGGCCCCAATGGGTAATGAGGAGAGGACCGTTTTGTTTGAGTTTGTGCTGGGGGAGGGAGAGTTGGACGTGGGGGACGGAGATGCCGGCGAGTTGGGTGAGGTGGGGGTCGCGGATGGTGAAGGTGAAGAGGGAGGGAACGGGGGGAATGATGCTATGGCCAAGGGTTTGGGCGAAACGATAGCCGCTGGGATGACTGCCGGTGGCGAGGAGGAGGCGATCGCAGTCTCGGGTTTGTCCGTTGCGGAGATTGATGCGAAAGCTTTGGTGATGGCGTTGGATGGTTTGGACGGGGGTTTGGGTTTCTATCTTAACTCCGGCTCGTTGGGCGGTGGTGAGGAGGCATTGGGCGATGGTGTCGGAGTCGTCTGTGGTGGGGAACATCCGTCCGTCGGCTTCGGTTTTGAGGGGGACTCCTTGTTGGGCAAACCAGTTGATGGTGTCGCGGGGTTGGAAGCGGGTGAAGGGACCCCGTAGGGCTTTGTTGCCTCGGGGATAGTGTTGGACGAGTTGTTTGGGGTCGAAACAGGCGTGGGTGACGTTGCAGCGTCCACCGCCGGAGATGCGGACTTTGTGGAGGGGATGGCGGCTGGCTTCGAGGAGGGTGATGTCGAGGTTGGGGTTGTTCTGGGCGGCGGTGATGGCTCCAAAGAAGCCGGCGGCCCCACCGCCGATGATGATGATGTTGGCCATTGGGTTAGGGGGTTGGCGGGGTGGTTCGGGAAAGAACTATCACAGGAGGGTGTTTGTAGCTGGGGGGGACTGTTATAGTAGCAGGCGATCGCCAACTTGGTTTTTGTCATGCTGATAGCGTTTCTATTGATGGGTTCGATGACTCTAACTCCGGTTCCTGATTTAGCAGGGGTGGGAGAGGCGTTTAGTCAACGGGTGGGGGAGGGGGTGGGAGAGTCTTGTCGTCGGGTGGCGATCGCGACGGACCAAACGTTACATCTGTATCCTCGTCCGGTGATGGCTGGGAGTCGGGGGGAAAGTGAGGAGGATGGGGTGATTGTGGGGGTGTTCTCTGATGAACAAATCCAATTGCTACGGGCGAATGTGCCGGGGGTGGATGGGGATGAGCAACTTTGGCATGAGATTATCGATAGTATCGGCAATCGGGGCTATATTTTGGCGTTTAATCCCCGGACGGGAGACTCGACGTTACGGTTTTGTCCTTAATGGCGACCTCAATAGCGACCTCTGGGCTACTGTCGCTAACGGTGACGGTTGCAGGTTTTTTGGGTTACTGTTCTGGAAACCGTCGTATAGAATGTGTAAAAGCTTTTAAGACCTCTGTCTAGACCTGTGAATTAGTGAGGAGATCACGACTCTTATGACCCCACGTTTTACTGTACCCCAGGCCTCTAAATGGCTTGCGGCTATGATGTCCGGTGCCGCCGCTGTGTTGGTGCTGAGTCCGGGAGCGGCCATGGCCCAAGATGAGATGGCCTACCGTCTCCGGGTGAATCCGAATCTTCAGGTTCCTCCCCTCGGTGAACCGGGAGACTTTTTACCGGGTGGCGATGTGCGTCCTCCTGAGGTCCCGAGTGACCCTCAGGTGACGCCAGACCCCATTGGGAAACCTAGTGCCCGTATTGAACTACGTCTGGGAGAACGGCGGGTGTATGTGTATCAAGATGATGAAATTGTCGCGAGTTATCCGGTGGCGATCGGTAAACCGGGGTGGGAAACGCCGGTTGGGGAGTTTGAGGTGACGAATATGGCCTTAGACCCGATTTGGGAGAATCCCTGGACGGGTGAGTTAGTGCCTCCGGGTCCCGATAGTCCGATTGGCCCGGCGGTGATTGTTTTCTATGAGGGCAATGATTGGATTGCGTTTCATGGAACGCCTCATGAGGAGTTAATTGGTCAGGCGGTGTCTCATGGCTGTGTGCGGATGCGCAATGATGACATCCTGGCGATGTATGAGAAGGTTAATCCGGGTACGCCGGTGGTGGTGGCTCGATAAGACCTAGATAAGGGCGAACGGCTGTTCGCCCCTACAGTGTTATTTGGGAAGGGCGAAGGTCTGGCTGATGGCTGTCGATGGCGGCGAGGAGTAGCCAGCCGAGGATGTTCACTCGGGCGTCAAAGAGGGTGACATCGACGAGGTGGAAAAGACTGGTGGCGGTGAAGGCTAGGAGGATGCTGAGGGGGATGAGGTTGAGTGTCCCGAGGTGCTTGAGGTGACGGACTCCTTGGTAATAGATCCAGCCGATGGGGATAAAGAGGGCGAGGGTGGCGAGAATCCCGGTCTCGGATAGGAACATGAGGGGCAGGTTATGGGGATGGCCGAGCCATGCTCCGGTTTCGGCTTGGTAGAGTTGGGGAAATTGCCGCAGTCCCCAGCCCCAAAGGGGTCGTTCTTGGCTTAAGTCCCAGGCGAATTGCCATTGAGTGATGCGGAGGGTTTCGACGGGACGATTGGGGTAGAGGTCATCGTTGAGTCGGGCCCAGATGGCCCGGGGAACGATCTGTTGTAGGGGAGATTGCAGGGGAGGGGGGCCAAAGGCGGCCCCGATGATGATGGCGGCGATCGCCCCGATGACCCCTAGCAGCCAATACCAACGGAGGAGGATGCCATAGATGAGGGCAATCACGATGGCGACGGCCCAGCTATTGCGGGAGGAGGTCTCGAATAGGACGATGCTGTTGAGGCAGATTAGCAGAAGGCCAGTGGCTACTTGGGCCCGTTGCTGCGATCGCCAGGCCTGGAGGGTTAGACCGATGGCTAGGGTCCAGGCGATGAGGCTAAAGTTGGCGAGGGAGTTGGCATAGCCAAAGACGGAGGCCATGCGACCTGGGGGGGTTCCGCCGGCTTCGAGGTCCCAGGAAATAAGCCAACCTAGGTGAATGGGACCATGCCAGCCTAAATACTGTTGTCCTAGGCCGATGAGGGCGACGGGTAAGGAGGAGAGGACAATGGCTTGGCTGAGGTGTTGTCGGTGTTGGGGATGCTGAATGAGGGCCCGACTGGCGATGCAGATGACCATGAAGGGCAGGATGTTGGCTAATCCTAGGAGGGAGATGCTGGGGTCATGGGCCTGGAGGCTGGATAGGAGAAGGAGGAGGGCGGCTAGAGTGAAACTCCAGGTGAGGGGCTGTTGTAGGTGCGATCGCCCGTCTTGCCACCAATGCCACGCGGTGACTCCTACAATGGCGATTCCCCCGAGTAGGGGACTCAGGGGAAAGATGAGTAGGCCTAAATATAAACTCTGTTGGGGACGCATCAACGGTTTAATTGATCCATTGTTGTCTGTTTGCTTCGGGTGAACGATGCGTTCCGGCAAGTAGATGTCGATGGGTCGGCTCATCATCCGCATGGATGCCGGGACGCATCCTACCGTTATTGCCTTTTTCCCCCTATTCCCTGTTCCCTGTTCCCTGTTCCCTGTTCCCTCTCAAAATAAATCTTTGCGTCCTCGTAAACGGGCAAAGGTCTGGACATGATCTCGACTTTGGACGATCTGTTGCAGTGGGGGATGGTCCCAGCGTAGGAAGGGATTGGTTTGTTTTTCGAGGCCAAGACGGGAGGGGACGGTGGCTTGTTGGTGTGATCGCGCGGTTTTGACGTCCTGAAACCGTTGCTGGAGTTGGGGGTTCTCGCTATCGACGGTGAGGGCGAATTGTAGGTTTTTTAGGGTATATTCATGGGCGCACCAGATGCGGGTTGCATCGGGTAGGGCCCGGAGTTTACTTAGGGACTCTAGCATCTGGGCTGGGGTTCCTTCAAATAGCCGTCCACAGCCTCCGGCAAAGAGGGTATCGCCACAAAAGAGGTCGCCGGGGTCATGGGGATGGGTTGGGGGAAAATAATAGGCGATATGGGCGCGAGTGTGACCGGGGACGAAATAGATATGACCTTCGCGTCCGGCAAAGGAGACGCGATCGCCTTCGTCGAGGAAGATGGACTGGCCGGGGATGCGGCCGCGATCGTGTCGCCCGCCATAGATGGTCAGGTCGGGGAAGGCGTGTTTCAAGGCCCCATTACCGCCAATATGGTCGGCGTGATGGTGGGTGTTGAAGATAGCTATTAGCTGGGCGTTGAGGTCTTGTAATTTCTCTAAAACGGGTTCGGCTTGGGCCGGATCGACGACGGCGGCTAGGTCTTGGGTGCGATCGTGCAGGAGAAAGATGTAGTTATCGGATAGGACGGGAAGTCGATAAATTTCCATAACTTTTTACAAGTTGTGGTCACTTTAATTTAACATGGTCTTGTGGGAACTGTTGCTGTTGGGGGGATTTTTCTATGGGTCAGCCATCATCAGGAAAGGCGATCGCCACGATGCGATCGCTGGTTGAGTCTTGTCTGGAAAGCCACAGCATCACCCATCAAGATTATCTCACGTTAAGTTGTCTGATGCTCTCGGGCAAAGGGTTATCGGTTGAGGATTATCAGGCAATCAATTCTGTTTTTGATCGGATTCAGTTAGGACGAGTTCGGGTCATTTACCGGTAGCTTGGTGTTTGGTTTAACCCGTTCTTTGCTCTAGGGGGATTGCTGCTGATGTTTGATGATAATTCAATCACGCTTTCTGTGGTTATTCCAATTTATAATGAGGAAGCCAACTTGGCTTATTTGTTTGAGCGGGTTTTGGAGAATTTGCAGGGGCTAAATATTCCCTATGAGATTATCTGTGTTAATGATGGTAGCCGCGATCGCAGTTTGCAACGGCTGATTCAGTATCATTTAGAAAATCCTGCGATTAAAATTGTCAGCTTTTCCCGTAATTTTGGTAAAGATATTGCCTTGAGTGCGGGACTCGATTATGTTTCTGGTGCGGCGGTGATTCCTTTGGATGCGGATTTGCAAGACCCTCCAGAATTGATGGGATGTTTACTAGAGAAATGGCGGCAGGGCTATGATGTGGTCTATGCTACTCGCCGCGATCGCCAGGGGGAAAGCTGGCTCAAACGGTTGAGTTCTGGTGGCTTTTATCGCCTCTTGGGACGGGTAAGTGATGTGCCAATTCCTCGGGATACGGGGGATTTTCGTTTAATGGATCGGCAGGTGGTGGAGGCGCTGAAACGATTACCGGAACGGAACCGTTTTATGAAAGGTTTATTTGCTTGGGTGGGCTATCGACAGGTGGCGATCGAGTATGATCGCCAGTCTCGCTACGCTGGAAAAAGTAAGTGGAATTATTGGCAACTTTGGAATTTTGCCTTAGATGGTATTACAGCCTTTAGTTCGATTCCCTTAAAGGTTTGGAGTTACTTGGGCTTGGGCATTTCTTTAGTGGCCCTAGTATATGCCGTCTTTTTGGTGATCCGAACACTTATTTCGGGAATTGATGTACCGGGGTATGCCTCTTTAATGGTCGCGGTGTTATTTATGGGGGGAGTTCAACTGATTAGCTTGGGGGTGATTGGAGAGTATTTGGGACGAGTCTATGAGGAAGTGAAGGGCCGTCCCCTGTATCTGGTGCGGGATCTCTATGGTTTTGAGGGGGACTCCAACCCTAAGGGAGAGGGCCCGTCTGAGTCTGATGGGGGAGGGGAGGAGTGAGCAAATTTGTCTCTCGACGAGGATTGGGACTACTTGTAATAGTTCTACTGATCACGGCTGTCATGGTCTATGGTTTCGGGAAATTAGAGACGGAGAGGATGGGGGCCTGGCTGGAGGCGGCGGGCTGGTGGGCGCCACTGCTCTATTTGTTGCTGTATAGTCTGGGAACGCTGTTATTCCTGCCATCGACGCCATTGAATTTGATGGGAGGTGCCCTGTTTGGGACGGCTTGGGGGACGGTTTGGACGAGTTTGGGGGCGATTCTGGCGGCCGTTCTGGCCTTTGTGATCAGTCGCCAGATGGGACGAAGGGCGATCGCCGGACGCTTGCAGGGAGGTTGGCAGGCCCTGGATGCGGAACTTCAGCAAGGGGGCGTGTTTTATCTGTTTGCCATTCGCCTACTGCCGATTATTCCCTATGGGTTGGTGAATGTCGCGGCGGGGTTGAGTGGAATTTCCCTGGGAGATTATCTCTTGGGGACGGCGTTGGGAACGGTTCCGGGGATTTTCCCAATTGTTTGGTTGGGGAGTGCGGGGGTTCAAGCCCTGGAAACGGGGGAGATCTTACCTCTGTTTGGGGCTTTGAGTTTAATGGGACTGTTGATGCTCGGGGCGACTCTTTATCGACGGCGACGACGGTTTCCCTGGGATGGCG
>SMDP01000185.1 GCA_012911965.1 Geitlerinema sp. P-1104 | reverse complement strand
GCTGAACGAGTTGGCTTCGCCGCAGAACTCCCCCTGTTCCAACAGCAGCGAGACCCCAAAACCGCCAACATCTCCATCAACGCCGAAACCATTGATACCCTCTACCAACGTCCCCTCAACTGGTCACGACAGGCCCCTCTGACAGAATATCTTGCCGGACGGCGCGATCGCAAATTCCCGCCCCTCCTCGCCGTCATCAGTCCCGACTGGGTAGACAACCCCCAAGCCAGCCAATGGGGAGATGACGGACGGGCCAAACAAGCCGCCGCAGACCTAACCCCCTTAGATAATATCCCACAACTTGCCGTCCTCAACCTCCCCCCCTCCATCTCCATCTTCGCCTTAGACGGACAACACCGTCTCATGGGAATCCAAGGATTAATGACCCTGCTGCAAACCGGAACCCTGCAACCCCTCAGCCGCAGCAACAACAAAAGTGGAACCCCCCTCAACCTCGACCGCCTCGCCGCCGCCAACAACACCACCCCAGACGCCATGCAGGCCTTAGCCAATGACACCGTGGGAATTGAATTAATCCCCGCCGTCTTAACCGGAGAAACCCGAGAAGAAGCCAGACAGCGTATCCGGTCCATTTTCGTCCATGTTAACCTCATGGCCGTCAAACTCAGCAAAGGTCAAGTCACCCTATTAGACGAAGATGACGGATTTGCCATTATCAGCCGCCAAATCGCCGTCACCCATCCCCTTCTCCGCAATGACGACAGCCATCCCCCCCGCATCAACTGGGATGGAGTCAGCGTCTCCGCCAAATCCCAAGTTCTCACCACCCTACAGGCCTTGCGAGACATGACCGTTGGCTACTTAAGTCCTCGCTTCCCCCATTGGTTAGCCGAATACCCCGGAACCATTCCCCCACGTCCCACCGCCGACGACTTAGCCGAAGGACTCTCTGAATTAATGCGTCTCTGGGATGGCTTAGGGACGCTTCCGAGTTACAAACGCATGGAACTTGGAGTTGAAACCCTGTATCTGAGACGGTTTAGCTTTGAATCTGGTGGAGGCGAGGGAAATCTTCTCTTTCGTCCCGTCGGACAAGTCGCCTTAGCACAAGCCTTGGGAATTGTCATCTTTCAACGTCATCTCTCCGTAGTCGAAGCCTTAAAGCGTCTCCAGAAATTCGACGACGAAGGTGGATTTCAGTTCATGGAACTTCCTCAATCTTTGTGGTATGGCGTCTTGTATGACCCCAATAAACGTCGAATTCGCGTCTCAGGCAAAGACCTGGCCAAGAAACTATTAATCTATCTGTTGGGAGGAATGCAAGAAAATCAAGAGATTGCTGATTTACGGCTAGAGTTAGCCAAAGCTCGTACCTTCGAGAATCGTGCCGTCAGTTTTGAGGGTAAGTTTGTGACTCCTCGGGAAGTGGGAATGCCGAGAATGATTGAATCGTGACTCCCCAGGGAAGACTCCAGAAATGCCGGCAATTTGCCTAGCTTGATTTGATGCAGTGCCGAAACTGCCAGTGGTCTCATTTCAGGATACCCTGAACAGCCTTATTTTTTTATTTTAAGGGTTGACAGTTATCCTAAAACACGGTTAAAATAGAAGCATCAAAAAACCAAGTCTGAAACTTCTAGTTCCAGGATGCACCGAATTTCTGGATAGAGGGATGAGGCTTCGCCGGCCCGGTGCGGCCGGCGCAAAGCCAAACATCTAAGCTGCGCGCTTTTATTTTTCCCTGAGAGTTGACGAAAACATCAATTCTCAAGGTCAGACCCAACCCCCCGGCATCAACGCAGAGGTGAACTACCGAACACTGAATCAAAGATTACAGCGTCGGCTTCCTAGCCAAAGAAGTGCTTTCCACTCCGAGGAGTGACGAGTCTTACCTTCTGGCGATAGGCTTTACCCCACGTCCCGCAGCTAAAAAACGATCCGTGGCATCCAGCAAGGCCGAGCGAATCCCCGGTTCACTGACCGAATGACCCGCGTCTGGAATCACAATCAACTCCGACTCAGGAAATGCCTGATGTAACTCCCAAGCCGATCGCAGCGGACAGACCACATCATAACGACCCTGAACAATCACTGTCGGAATCTGACGAATCCGCCGCACATCCTCAAGTAACTGATTCTCCCGCTCAAAAAAGCCCCCATTCACAAAATAGTGACATTCAATCCGGGCAAACGCCTCGGCGAACCCCTCACGGCCGAACTTAGCCCGCACATCAGGATCGGGGAATAACTTACTCGTACTTCCCTCCCAAATCGCCCAGGCCCGAGCCGCCTCAAGCCGCACCTGACGATTCTCACTGGTTAAACGGCGATAATACGCCGCCATCAAATCCCCCCGTTCTTCTTCAGGAATGGGTTTAAGATACTCCTGCCAAGCCTCCGGGAAAATATAACTAGCTCCCTCCTGATAAAACCAGCGTAACTCCAGAGGACGCAACATAAAAATCCCCCGTAAAATCAACCCCGTACAGCATTCTGGGTGAGTTTCGGCATAGGCCAGAGACAGCGTACTGCCCCAACTTCCCCCAAACACCAACCAACGCTCAATCCCGAGATGAGTCCGTAACCGTTCAATATCTGCCACCAAATCCCAAGTCGTATTCTCCCGTAACTCCGCATGGGGAGTACTGCGGCCACAGCCGCGTTGATCAAACAAAATCAAACGCCAGTCCTGGGGATTAAAAAACTGGCGGTACATAGGAATACAACCGCCACCGGGACCCCCATGGAGGAACACCGCCGGTTTCCCCTGAGGATTTCCAGACTCCTCATAATAAAGAGTATGCAGGTCAGACACCTGTAACGTCCCTGTGGTGTAGGGGCGAATGGGGGGATAAAGATTGCGCATAAATCCTAAAGGACGGGTTAATGGGGAAAACGATAGACTGCAAATAACTGCTGATAGCCTATTTTCCCCCAATTTCGAGCCAATTGCTATGACCTCAACTGAATCTAAACCTTCTTCTGTCGATCGCCCCCAACTCATCCAAGACCTCCGCAATCGCCTGCGTCCCGGACAACAAGAAATGGGCGACTGGCAAAACGGTCCCCTAGCCGTCTCTGCCGTCCCTGGTTCCGGAAAATCCACCGGAATGGCCATCGCCGCCGCCCTCACCATCGCGCGACAACGACTGCATCCGCGCCATCAACTCCTCATCGTCACCTTCACCCGCTCCGCCGCCGCCAACATCAAAGCCAAAATTCGCCAAAACCTAGAACTCCTCAAACTTCCCAAATGGGGCTTTTCCGTCTCCACCATTCATGGCCTAGCCTTCAAAATTGCCGGTCGTCACCCCGAATTATCTCATCTCGATCTCAACCAACAAACCCTCATCGAAGACAATCACAACCAACGTCTCATCCGCAGCTGCGTCGAAGCCTGGATTAGCGAACATCCCCATCTCTATCAACAACTCATCACTGGACTTAACTTTGACGGCGAAGAAGCCGAACAACTCCGTCGCCAATCCGTACTCAGAACCGAAGTTCTGCCCAACCTAGCTCAAACCGTCATCCAAGAAGCCAAATCCTCCGGCCTCTCCCCAGAACAAGTCCGAGACCTCGGCCAACAGCAAGCAGACCCCTATGCCATTCTAGACATTGCTGCCCATCTCTACGACCTCTATCAACAGCGACTGCGATCGCAGCAACTCATTGACTACAACGATGCCATTATCGCCGCCCTCAAGGTTCTCGAAAACCCCAACATCCGAGAACTCTGGCAACGAGAAACCTTCGCCGTATTTGAAGACGAAGCCCAAGACTCCTCTCCCCTACAACAACAACTCCTCGACATCCTCGCCCAAACTCCCGACGGAATCCCCAACCTGATCCGTGTCGGCGACCCCAACCAAGCCATCAACTCCACCTTTACCCCCGCCGATCCCATTTACTTCCGCCGCTTTTGTCATCAATGCGCCCAACAGCAACGACAAACCACCATCCAACGAGCCGGACGGAGTAGTCCCATTCTCATCGAGGCCGCTAACTTCACCCTCAACTGGATTAACCAACAGTGGGCCGAACACCAATCCCAAACGCCGCCTCATCGAGCCACTTCCCACTCTCCCCTTCCCTTTGAAGTCCAACTCATCGAAGCCGTCGACGCCGATGACCCCCAACCCAACGCCAACCCAGCCCCCATCGCCGGAGGCTTACAACTGCATCGTCCCTTTGATATCAACGAAACCATCGATCGCCTCGCCCAAACCCTAAGCGGCCTATTCCAACAGCATCCCCAGGCCACAGCCGCCGTTCTCGTGCGTCAAAAAAACCAAGGTCAGTTCATCGCCCGCGAACTCAGCCAATACCACCATCATCTGAACATCTACGATGTTGACGCCGAACAACGACTCTCCGGCATCCCCCTAGAAATGCTGAACCTGCTGCAATTCGTGCATCGTCCCCATTCGGGGGAAGCCCTCAAAGGGGCCCTAGAAGTCTTCGTCGGTCGTCAACTCATCCCTCGTCAAGACCTCGATCGCCTCGCCAGCTTACCCGAACGATTCCTCTATCCCACCATTCTCGAAACCCCCCAACCCCCCCAAGTCAGAGCCGCTCGCCGTCTCTGTCGCGCCCTCCTGCAAGCCCGACTGGAACTGCCCCAAACCCATCTCATCGGCTTTTTCGCCCTAACCCTCGACTATAGTGCCAGTGAACTGGCCACCGCCGACAAACTCAACGAGCGACTCCTCCAGCAAACCAGCGATCGCCTCTCCCTCGGAGAATTCCTAGATAACCTCTTTAACCTCGTCAGCAGCGAACAGTTCGATCGCGTCGACACGGACTTATCGGACTCCCAATATACCCAACCGGGACGACTAACCATTCTCACCATGCACAAAGCCAAAGGGTTAGACTGGGATTTTGTCTTCCTGCCCTTTCTCCACAAGAACATGATTCCCGGAGACTTGTACGTCAAGCCTCAAATCCAATTCCTTGGCAACTTCACCCTCGAAGAAGTCGCCCGAGGACAACTACGCCAACATCTATGGAACCGGGACGCACTCGACCACGAACCGAGCCAAGACTGCCAAACCTACGATGACTATTGGCAACTCGCCGCCCAACTGAAACAGGCCGAAGAATACCGTCTCTTCTATGTTGCCATGACTCGGGCCAAACGGCTCCTCTGGCTATCTGCCGCCAAAGAAGCCCCCTTTACCTGGAACAAAACAGAAAACCTACAAGCTATCCCGGCCTCTCCCCCTTTCAACGCTCTCCGCAAATATTACCCAGAAGCAATGAATGCACGAGATGCCAACAATTAGACACTTAAAACTAGACGAGTCAAAAATCTATCATCCATTCCTAGCAATAGTTATGCCTGTTCGTTGTGTCCTATTTAAAAAAACTAAAGAGGGAGTGAGTGGCACTCCCCCGAGGCAGTTAAAGGGCCTGGGCCCGTAACCAAGCCACCGGCAAACAGAGAGCCTTACGCCAACTTGGCACATAAGCCCGCTGACTGAACACATCATACTGATTGCGTTCAATTTCCGTCAGGATATTGCTGTAGAGAATCGTTGCCGCCCAAACCGGGAGACGAGCATCCGGGCTGAGGGCGCTGATACCCTCTTCCGCCTCCAAATAGTACTTGCGGGCCCGCTGAATTTGGAACTGCATCAGGGCTTGCCAACGCTCATCCATCACCCCTTCGAGCAAATCTCGTTCCGTATAGTCAAATAGAGCCAAATCTTCCAAAGGTAGATAAATTCGTCCTCGGCGAGCATCTTCCCCAACATCACGCAGAATATTGGTTAACTGATTCGCAATCCCCAGAGCGATCGCCTCCTGAGTCGGATGATAGGGGCCATCAGCCCAGGGAGCCGTAGACGCCGCCGGATTAATCCCCATCACCCCTTCCGACATCAACCCCACCGTTCCCGCCACCCGGTAACAGTAGAGCTTTAACTCCTCAAAAGTTTCATAACGACTACGATAGAGATCCATCCGTTGTCCCTCAATCATGTCGCGGAACGGCTGAATCTCTAACGGAAACCGTTGCAGAGTATCCGTCAAGGTCAAATCCAACTCATCTTGAGGATGACCCGCAAAAATAGCTTCCAGACGCGCCTCCCACAAATCGAGAGTTTCCGGGGTTGTTTTTTTGGCATCCGGGCCATCAACCAGCTCATCCGTGCGGCGACACCAGACATAAATAGCCCAGATAGCGCGGCGTTTCGCTTCGGACATCAACCGCGTTCCCAAATAAAAGGTTTTGGAATACTTAGCGGTGATTTGACGGCATTCCTCGTAAGCCTCCTCAAGTGACAGGCGCATGGTGACCTTGGGCGGGGATTTAGGCAGTTGCAGCATTCGTCGCAGGCTCGACAGTCAAAGATTGGGCAGAAGTTCCTGGGGTTGCCCCCTGGTTTTGGAGATCGGCATCGATCGCCTGCGCTGTCAGCTTACCAGAAAGCACAGCACCTTCCATACTCCCGAGATACTGTTGCAGGGTGAAATCCCCAGCCAGATAGAAGTTCTCAAGAGGGGTTCGTTGAACCGGGCGATGTTGCTGACGACCGGGAGTCGCCTTATAAACAGAGCGTGGAGTCTTCACCACATGGGATTTTAGCAGGGTTGCCGGAGACTCACCCCCAAAATGTTGTGGGAAGAGTTGTTTCAACTCAGCCAGGGTGGCGGCCACAATATCCTCATCGGACTTGCCAATCCAATCCTGGGCCGGGGCCAATACCAACTCCAACATGGACTGATCGGGATTTGCATATTCCCGACAGGTATTGCTCATGTCAGCATACACGCTTAGCAGGTCAGAACGAGAAAACAGCAGATGATCAATATCGGTCAATTTGCGATCAAACCATAAATGGAGGTTAATCACCGGAACCCCCTCAAGTCCCTCGAGTTGTTTGAAGTAGTCCAACTCACGCCAGGGGTTGGGTAACAGCAGCTTCAGGGGATCAACCGGCATCGCCGAGACGTAGAGATCGGCATCAAGGCGCTCATCGGGGGCCCCATCCAAACCGCGAATCAGGAAACTCTCAACACTTCCATCGTCTTTGAGTTGAATTTCCTTAAGGGGAGCCTTGAGACGAACCTGACCGCCACGGGCCTCGATGTACTCCACCAACGGTTCACAGAGGCGTTCTGTGGGTGACCCATCTAAAAACGCCATTTTAGAGCCATTCTTCTCCTGTAAAAACCGGTTGAGAGCTGTTAAAATAATAGTTGCAGAAATCTCATCGGGATTGATAAAGTTTAGCGCCTTAGACATGGCGATAAACACTTCTTTTTCCACCCGTTCGGGAACATTTTGCCGCTTCAGCCATTCGGAGAATGAGTATTGATCCATCTCTTCCACATAGCGTTGTCCCTGGACGATCGCCGGAAGCAAGCCAATACCGAAGCGAATTTTCTCCCCCCAGGTCAGCATATCATTGTTGCGCAGAATCGCCACCAGACCATTGACCGGGGCGGGTAAATCTGGAAAGTCAAACCTTGAGTAAGTTCCAGGAGTTTCCGGTTGATTGAAAATCATCGTGTGTTCTTTCCACTGAAGACGATCCTCAATCTCAAGTTCTTTAAACAGTTGCAACATATTCGGGTAGGCCCCGAAAAAGATATGTAGCCCCGTCTCGTACCAATCTCCGTCCTCATCCTTCCAAGCGGCAATTTTGCCCCCAAGGACATCGCGACGTTCTAGGACGATGGGGGTATGACCCCGATCGACAAGATATTTGGCACAAGATAGTCCTGCTAAACCGGCTCCGGCGATCGCAACTCGCATTAACGTTACTAACCTCTCGGTGACTAAACAATTTGCCCGATTCTCATTATATGTTGCAATCCGTTACAAATCACAGAAAAAGCCCAACTTTGAGCAAAACCGTCTCAAACCCCCAACTCCAACCGTTGCCCTCTGGGGGATTCCAGAGAAGCTGGAGGGAAATCTCCCCAGGACAGATCCGGATTATTACCTAGCGGCGGTGAAGAAACCTATATGCGATCGCTATTTTCCCATTGACTTATGAGCCTTTCCCCTCCTTCAACCCGCCCTCATCCCCATCATCCCCGAACCAAGCACCCCAGTGAAACCTGTCGCCTCTGGGAACAAGAGTGCTTGCGGGCCTGGCTAGAAATGAAACAGGACATTGCCGATGTTCAGCACCATCAACCGCACCATCAGCCGTACTAGCCTCAGCCTTCCCCAGAAGCCAGCCGTCGTAAGATGACACTATGACGAGTGGATTGAGTCTGGGGTGTCACGAACGAGTCAATCGTGACCAACTCAAACCCCTGTAAGCCTTGCTGTAAATCCTCTTGCTCCTCATCTCGCCATTGGCCACGATACAGCACCGCCCAACCTCCCGGTTTCAGCCAAGGGCGAGCATAGCCTAAACACCGCGAAGGCGCTGCTACTGCCCGTAATAGAGCCAAATCATAGCCTCCTCGATAGGGCCGTAACCCACCCAACGTTTCCGCTCGGCCAGCGATCGCCCCCACCTGAGATAACTGAAGACGAGTGATCGCCGCCTGTAAAAA
>SMDP01000184.1:6704-8542 GCA_012911965.1 Geitlerinema sp. P-1104 | reverse complement strand
AGGGCAACCACAAGGGTGTGCCCCTACGTCTTTTCTACTGCCTACTGCCTACTGCCTTTCTTCTGCTATAACAGACGAAAGCGGCCTTAAAAGTCGCCGTTCCCGGAGTCGCTGGCGTTTGAGGATTTCATGTCCGATTTAAAGATCTCTGCAATTATCTGTACTCACAACCGGGATACCTATCTCGGGGCCGCGATTGATAGTCTCTTGAACCAGTCAGACTGCCCAAACTATGAGGTTATCGTGGTTGACAATGGTTCGACAGATACCACAAAAGCCGTCGTTGAGGCGCGATCGCCCCATCCCCGTTTGCGTTATATCTGGGAACCCACCCTAGGGCTATCCGTTGCCCGCAACACCGGGGCTAACGCCAGCGAAGCACCCCTGATTGCCTATCTCGATGACGATGCTGTGGCCACTCCCACCTGGCTGAGTTGTCTATGTCGGGCCTTTGAGGAAAATGATAAATTGGCGATCGCCGGTGGCAAGGTAACCCTAATTTGGGCCGAGGGGATGTCTCAACCGCCCTGGCTCTCCGATGACATGGCTGGCTGTCTGGGGCGTTATGATTTAGGGGAGGAGGTTCGCTTGATTGAAACTCCAGGATTGACCCCCCGAGGCTTAAATTACTGTATCCGTCGTGATTTCCTCAATCAGATTGGCGGCTTTGACCCCAATTTAGGGCGAGTGGGCAAAAAACTCCTCTCCAATGAGGAACTCTATATGACGGAAAAAGCCTTACATTTCGGCTGGCAAGTCGTCTATCTCCCCGATGCCTTAGTTGCTCATAATGTTGCCCCAGAACGAGTTAACCGTAGCTGGTTTTTACAACGAGGCTGGTGGCAAGGGGTGAGTGAGTGTTATCGGGAACAATTGGCAGGAAACGCTGGGTCTAAACAATTGTTACGAGGAGGGGAACGAATCGCCCGAGGCCTTTATAAATCCCTTAAGTTTGTGCGCAACCCAGCACAACGCTTTGAGAATTTGGTGTATGCTTACGGTCAGATTGGCTATCTAGGGTCTGCCATTGAGGGAATGCTCTCTCCACCCAAAGACCTCCCCAGCGATCGCCCAGAAACAACCTCTTAACTCAAGCTGTTCCCCCATCTCGACTGTATCCCCATTTCCACTAAACTGCGTAGGTTAGCTCGTATGTCTTTGACTGATAACAAAATTCCCGTGTCTGTCCTCATTCCCGCCAAAAATGAGGAATCCAATCTCCCAGCTTGTCTTGAAAGTGTTTCCCGCGCCGCTGAAGTCTTTTTGGTAGACTCCCAAAGTGGCGATCGCTCCTGTGAGATTGCTGAACAGTACGGCGCCAAGGTCGTTCAATTCCACTTTAATGGACGTTGGCCCAAAAAGAAAAACTGGTCTTTAGATAATTTACCCTTCAGCCATGACTGGGTGTTAATCGTTGATTGCGACGAACGCATCACCCCCGAACTCTGGGATGAAATTGCCCAAGTAATTGAGCAAGACGAAAAAGATGGCTACTATCTCAACCGGCGCGTCTTTTTCCTGGGTAAATGGATTCGTCACGGCGGCAAATATCCCGATTGGAATTTACGCCTCTTCAAGCACAAACTCGGTCGCTATGAGAACCTAAGTACCGAGGCTGTTCCCAACACCGGCGATAATGAAGTTCACGAACACGTGGTTCTTCCCAGCCAAGCCGGTTATCTCAAAGAAGATATGTTACATATCGACTTCCGAGATATTTATCACTGGCTCGCTCGCCACAATCGTTATTCTAACTGGGAAGCTCGGGTCTATTATAACCTCCTTTCAGGTCAAGCTGAAGACGGAACCATTGGCGCTAATTTATTCGGCGATTCTGT
>SMDP01000184.1:5366-6450 GCA_012911965.1 Geitlerinema sp. P-1104 | reverse complement strand
TAGGGAACAGGGAACAGGGAACAGGGGAGAACCCACCCCTAACCCCTCCCTGGAGGGGAGATTTTGCCTTTTGCCTCTTGCGCTAACCCGCCAAAAAGGGGGCAATTCCCTGAAGATACGTTGCGGCATCCTCTAACATTGGGAAATGGGCCGTCTCAGCAATTTCGAGATATTGAACCATCCCGTTTTTGTTCTGTTCGACGGCTTTACGGCCCATCGCAGCGGGAATGATAATATCTCGTTCCCCAGCTACCAACAGCGTGGGAACTGTGATCTGGGCGAATTCACTGGGCATCGTCTCCGCCGCTTGTTTGCTAACGGACGTTAACACCGTACCTAACGCCGCCTCGAAATCCGCCATCAAGAAATCTGCGAGAAAGGCTTGACTTTCGTGACTTGGTATGGTCTTGTTCAAGAAGCGAGCCATAAACAGACGATCAACCCAGGGAACTGAGGCCAGCCACTGGGGGCGAAACTGAACCACCCAGCGACTAATTTTGTGGAAGGCGGTAAAACTGCGTTCGTCGTAGTCGAAAATGCCGCTACAGGTGAGGATGGCCCGGTTGACTCGTTCAGGATAACGGTTGATAAAGAGAGTGGCAATGGAGGCTCCCATAGAGTGAGCGTTGAGATAAACTTGGGAGGACTGGCGATCGCCCACCAAGGCATCCAGCAAGGCCGCCAAGTCATCAGCGTAGGTTTCGAGTTCATAATCCAGGGCCGCCTCAAGTTGGCTTTTGTCTGGCAGGCGCGATCGCCCGAAGCCCCTCATGTCGTACAGTAAACAATCGAAGCGATCGCTCAAGGCCCGGGCCGTACTCCGCCAATAGCGTCCCGATCCCCCCCAGCCATGCAGAAACACCATGACTGGCTTCTCGTCTCCCCCAGACTCCCCCGTAATCCATTCATAGTAATGGTCAACACCCCGCAGGTTTAAGTACGCCATCTCCAGCCACTGACCTCGACATCTAACACATCTCAACCTATCATATCTAGTCTCCCATTCCCCCCTCTTTCCCTATTGCCTAGGGCGTCCACAAGGGCGCACCCCTACGTCTTTTCTGTTCCCTGTTCCCTGTTCCCT
>SMDP01000184.1:3749-5054 GCA_012911965.1 Geitlerinema sp. P-1104 | reverse complement strand
TTTTTCAGAATCAAAATAAAGTCGTTGCCAACATTCCTTATAATATCACCGCCCCGATTTTAGAAAAACTCCTTGGAGACGTGGACGCGCCCAATCCCAACCCCTATGAGTCCATTGTATTACTCGTACAAAAAGAAGTGGGCGATCGCCTCTGCGCCAAACCCGGTTCCAAAACCTTCGGGGCCTTATCCGTGCGAGTTCAATACTTAGCCGATTGCGAATCCATCTGTCACGTTCCCCCCAAAGCCTTCTACCCACCGCCGAAGGTGGATTCCGTTGTCGTTCGTCTCACCCCTCGTACAATTCCAGTTCCCGCCGAAAATCCCAAGAAAATGGCAACCTTGATTAAGTTGGGATTTTCTAGTCGTCGCAAGATGCTACGTAACAACCTCAAAGGACAAGTTGATACGGATGAGTTACAAACACTCCTAGAACAACGAAATCTGCCCCCAGAGAGTCGCGCGGAATGTCTAGCTGTTGAGGATTGGGTCGCCTTAGCCAATGGTCTAACTCTGAATGTTTAAGGAATTGTCAAAATACACCAGAGTTTCAGCCAATTTTGTCGTTGACTGCTTGCGGTTTGCTGATTTCATGTTATACTAAAGTCGAGCGCCCCAAAAGATGAGGCACATCAGGGGCTGAAGTCTTGTCCGGGACGCAAGATTAAACATTTGGCCTGCGACAAAATATTTTCGCAACAAAAATAAACACAAAAAGGATTGACAAAATACAATCCCATGTTGCAAGAGCCAGTAAGCATAATTATCCTACTGCCTTCTCCCCCCTATTGCCTACTGTCTACTGCCTACTGCCTTCTCCCCCCTATTCCCTTCCCCACTTAACAGACTCCCCACCGATACGGCATAATGGGGAAGTTTTCCAGATTTGAAGAGCCCCATAGCGGAAACGACTTGGGGGTGTTTACGGGCAAAAGTTCCCGTAACACGGCGAGAATGCCGCCTGTCGCGAGGGATAAACCCTTGTAGTTAAAGACACCCACACCTCGCGCCAGCAGGTGGGGGGAGCATTCATTCTGCACGTTACTCCTTAACCCTGCCACCATGCGAACCCACTATTGCGGCACTGTCCGAAAAGAAGATATTGGTAACACCGTCACCCTCTGCGGCTGGGTGGATCGTCGTCGGCATCACGGTGGCGTGATTTTCGTGGATTTGCGCGATCGCAGCGGAGTCGTGCAAATCGTCGGCGATCCCAAACGAACCCCAGAAGCCTTCCAACAGGCTGACCCACTCCGTAACGAATATGTTGTGCGCGTTACCGGAACCGTCTATCAACGGCCCGACG
>SMDP01000184.1:0-3293 GCA_012911965.1 Geitlerinema sp. P-1104 | reverse complement strand
CCGAATTTACCCAACTGGACATGGAAATGAGTTTCATGTCCTTCGACGAAATCATCGACCTCAACGAGGCCCTCATCGCCCATATCTTCAAAACCGTCAAAGGAATTGACCTTCCCCGGCCCTTCCCCCGACTCACCTATCACGAGTCAATGGACCGCTACGGCTGCGATCGCCCCGACACCCGCTATGGACTAGAACTCGTCGACGTCTGCGACCTCATGCAAGACTCCGGCTTCAAAGTCTTCTCCGGGGCCATCAAAGCCGGCGGAATCGTCAAAGTCCTCCCCATTCCCAACGGAAACGCCACCATCTCCAACGTCCGCATCAAACCCGGCGGCGACCTCTTCAAAGAAGCCAGCGAAGCCGGGGCCAAAGGACTCGCGTACATTCGCGTCAAAGACAACGGCGAGATCGACACCATCGGCGCCATCAAAGACAACCTCAGCGACGACCAAAAAGCCGAACTCCTCAGCCGAACCAACGCCGAATCCGGCCATCTCTTGCTATTCGGTGCCGGAGACCGAGAAACCGTCAACAAAACCCTCGATCGCCTCCGTCAAGTCATCGCCCGCCAGATGGATCTCATCGACGAGAATCAACTCAACCTCCTCTGGATTACCGACTTCCCTATGTTCGAGTGGAACGCTGACGAAAAACGTCTCGAAGCCCTCCACCACCCCTTTACCGCCCCCAACCCCGAAGATTTAGCCGACCTCAAAACCGCCAGGGCCTTAGCCTACGACCTGGTCTTAAATGGCAACGAAATCGGCGGTGGTAGCCTACGGATTTACCAACGGGAGATTCAAGAACAAGTCTTCGAGGCCATTGGCTTATCCGACGACGAAGCCAACGAGAAATTCGGCTTTCTCCTCAACGCCTTTGACTACGGAACCCCACCCCACGGCGGAATTGCTTACGGCTTAGATCGCCTAGTCATGTTATTAGCCCAAGAAGACTCAATCCGGGATGTCATCGCCTTCCCCAAAACTCAACAAGCCCGCTGTCTCCTCACCGACGCCCCCGCCAATGTGGACAAGAAACAGTTAAAAGAACTCTATGTTTCCTCCACCTTTAAACCGAAGGCGAAAGAATAGGGAGGAAGAGGCAAAAGGCATAACCCACCCCTGCCCCTCCCAGGAGGGGATGGCAAGAGGCAAAAGGGGGTAGGGTGCGTTCCGGCATCACCGAATTTTGGGCTTTGACCACTCGGTTAAAACTTGCCGGAACGCACTGGTTCGGCAAGAGGCATAACCCCTAATTTTCCCTATCTTCCCTGAATTTGGAGTTCTCCGCCTCCATGCGTCCTCGCCAGGCGATGGGATGACTGGGGGGCATTTCCACCTCCCGATTTCCCTTGCTATAACGACGACCTTCTGCATCCAAAATATTGACCACGTTCTGATAAATCTCATCGGCTTCCTGACGGGAATTACCAATGCTGGTTAAACCCAACTTGCCAAATTGAGATAAACAGCCCATGAGATGAAAAAGTGTCCCCGTCTCCGTACTGCTATCAAAATGCAGTTGATGATAGGCGATGATTTCCATCAAGTCATTGGGCAATAAACCGTGATACCCCGAATTTTGTAAATTGTCACTGGCGCGATAAAACTTTGCCCGTCCTTGTTGGCTATAAAATAAACCGCTGTCCAGGTCGTAGCGCCCTTTCGTTAACAGTTTTAACTCCATAAAGGGGTGAGTGGTTCCTCCTTTTCTTAAGTTAATTTCAATCGCGTGTAACTGCCAATCTCCGTCTTGGTGAACCGCAATAAAATCCACCCCAAAGCGTTCTAAACAGCCTTTCTCCGCTAAAGCCGCCCCCACCCGTAAGCCCAACTCTTGCAGACGAACGCGATAGTCTGTATCAGCGGGGAAGACGCAACCGAGATAGACTTGTCCATCGGGGCCACCGAGGAGTTGATCATGAGTCGAGAGAATTTCAACCGTTCCCTCGGGGGTGATGCGACATTGGACACTGGGCGATCGCTTCTCCTGGCCTTCAATATACAATTCCACGATCGCCCCGAGTTCCGGGATGCGGCTGGCGAAACTGGGCCACTGTTCCCCGTCGGCTTGGAAGCGCATTTGGGAGAAGCGATCGCGCAATTGATCGAGGCGTTGTTGGGGGGAACTATTATGCAGTCCCGTCACATCTAAAAGGGCGTTTCCTTCTCCCGAAAAGCCTTCATTGAGTTTGACCACAAATCGCTGGGCCTGGGGTTGGCGATCGCATAACTCGCACACCGCCTCCGTCAAGTCGTCCACAGAATGGACTAACTCACTTCCGGGGGGATAGGGAATCCCGCAATCGCTGAAAATCTGCCGCGAACCGGCTTTCGTTCCCCAATAGAGGAGGTCGGGATCTAACGCTAACAGAGGAATCCCTAGGCGTACCGATAACTCCCGTTCCAAGGCCGTGGCGTTAAAACAGACCATATAGGATTGGTGGGGTCGTAACGCCCGCCAGATGCGTTCAATTAAGCGGGGGCGATCGAGGATTTTCTGGGTGAGGGGTTGAGGGGAGGAGTCGTAGGTGGAGAATAAGAGGAGGCGATCGCGGGCGTGGGAAAAAGGAATCCCCGGTAGAAGTTGTAGATAATAGTCAATGGTACTGGGGTGGAGGGGTTGGGAGGTGACGTAAATGAGGCGAGTGCGGGGGTTGCGTAGGCGAATCAGGGAATAGAGGTTGCGTTCCTCGTAATGGTGAACCCCAGCGATTTTTCTCAGTTCCCGTTGATCGAGGGTGATGGAGGGGATGACGAGGATATCATTATCATCTTGGTCGAACTGGTCAATGGTCTGCCAGCGATCGCGCAGTTGTTTCTGAAGGGACTTAAATCGTTCCCGGAGTTCAGACTCGGGAATGGATGCACTAAACATAAGGGTTTTTGTAGTAATTCTTCATAATGCTCGGGTGAGTCGCACTTTGTCATTTTAAGGCAAATTCCGGCAAATTCCAGAGTTGGCAAGGGGGTTGAGAGGTGATGATGGAAAACAGGGCGATCGTCCCCTCCAGTTGTTCTCACCCTGAACTGGGATTCTCATTCACGGCGACTGAGTTATCATGGGTCTTCTGAATCTAGGGTAAAATTTGTTGGATGGTACACAAAATTGTAGGGGCGAAAAATTTTTCGCCCCTACGGCAACGGATATAATCTGCTTTTTTTGAAAAAATATATTGACCGGAGAACTCTAATGCAAATCAAAATTGATTTACCCCCAGATCTTGAACAAGACTTAATCCGTCAAGCCGAGCAATCTAAGGTTCCATTGCAAACCATAATTTTGCAAGC
>SMDP01000183.1 GCA_012911965.1 Geitlerinema sp. P-1104 | reverse complement strand
CAGTAGGCAGTAGGCAGTAGAAAAGACGTAGGGGCACACCCTTGTGGTTGCCCTCGGCAGTAGGCAGTAGGCAGTAGGGAACACCCGAACCCGAATGGGGTGAACCCATCCCTAACCCCTCCGATGGAGGGGAATACGGCTCTTCTGTTGCCTATTGCCTTTCCTCCCCCTATTGCCTGCTGCCTATTTCTATGTAAAGTTTTGTTAAATGGGTTGCGGGGTCTCACCCCCCACCGCTATAGTGTGTTTAGTAGATGCACCCTGATGGCAACGCCCAGATTTCGGTCTTGGGCGTTTTTTTTTGGCAATTTTGCAGCTAGTGGGAGTCGGATCGGTTGTGGGATGGGGGGATGGGAGATTTCTCTAGCAAGAGATAGGTGGGGGTTTTGCCTTTTCCCTTAATCTCAATTTCGCCGCGATAGTCTAGACGATAGTTGGCTTGTAGGGCCTCATAGGTTTCCTGGGTCACCTGGATGCTATCTGGTAAGCCGTGGGATTCCATGCGGCTGGCTAGGTTGACGGTATCTCCCCAGAGGTCATAGATAAACTTTTTTAGACCGATGACCCCGGCCACGACGGGCCCGATCGCAATCCCCACTCGCATGGAAAAGGCGGGATAATCCTCGGATTGATGTTGCTGATTGAATTGCACTAAGGCTTCTCGCATATCTAAGGCCATATCGGCGATCGCCTCGGCGAAGTCATCTCGGGATTCGGGTAAGCCGGAGACCACCATATAGGCATCGCCGATGGTTTTGATTTTTTCGAGGCCATGAAGTTCTGCTAGGCGATCGAACTCAGAAAAAATCTCATTCAGCAGTTGTACCAGTTCCGGCGGAGACACTTTACTCGATAGGGCCGTAAAGCCGACGATATCGGCAAATAAGACCCCTGCATGACTGAAACTATCGGCGATCGCCACATACTCGGTCTGTTCTTTCAACCGCTTGGCAATGGTATGAGGCAAGATATTCAGCAGCAGCTTCTCCGATCGCTCCTGTTCTTGGGTAATACGGTGATAGGCTTCTTCTAACTGTCGACGGGCCGTAAACTCTGATCGCCGCAGTCGTTCGTAAAGATAAACGGATAAATTGCAAATCACACAGATCCAACCCAAATAAACCCATAAGCCTAAGTAACCCAAGTTGGCTAGGGGAATGTCGGAGTCAAGGTTGAGCACGACATCTAATAGCCAATAGGGTCCTAAGGCGATCAGTTGGGCCACAACGTGCAGCCGCCAACGCACCGGAATTAGGGTAGCTTGTCCCAGAAAAATCGCCGGCCAGACCAGCAGGGACGGTTCCAAGAAGCCGGCAATGGCCCGTTGAACCAGGGGAATCAGGCTAACAGTTCCCGAAAAAAACAAGAAGACCAGACCACTATGACGTTGTCCCCAGCGAGATCGCACCAGTAGGCCACAGACCAGCATGGCCATCAATGTGGTCAGTTGTGTTGTCAACCACATCGGATCAAAGGAATCGGGGTCAACATATAAACTCCACAGTTCCAAGATCAGAAACGAGATATAGACCAACCCCACCAGCCACACCCCCAAACTGAGGCGATGGCGGACAAAGCGGTTACGCCAAATCTCATACTCCGGTATCCTAGGAGCGCGATATTTAGCACAGGTTTTTAAAAACGTCAAGACCCCATGGAGATCTCGTCGCCATCTCAATTGATTCATAGATTTACCGGGCAGATACCCTGATGCGGCTCAGGCCAGTCCAAAACAACATACCCTTTTAGGGTAGTCGCGATCGCCAACCTCAGAGTCATACCCCTCAAGGGATTCCCATAGCCTTGATGTCTAATCAGGGCGACAGGATAACCCCTCCCCCGCCGGCAAGGACACCCCATGATTGAGATAGTCGCCAATCCAGGCACAGCCGCGCTCAAATAACGCCTCAAAATTCCCCAAACTCGGCAACAGCCACAGGCGCACCGTCCCATCCTTACTGGCCGAAGCGGCCCAGTCTTGCTGAGGGGAGAGCAACACACTCAACACACTATCCCCATGGCCCTTAAACACCTCAGTCTTGACAAACTCCTCTTGGCTCTCATCCCACTGCCAAAGCCGCACCGTGCGATCATCGCTGCCGGACACCAGTTGCAGCGGCCGTCCCTCGGGGCCAAAACTGACCCAATTCACCCGAGCCGTATGACCTTGCAGCACTTGGCTTAACTCCCCCTCCCGCGTCCAAAGACGAATCCGATTATCCGAACTGGCCGAAGCAATCCAATCCCCTTCATGGCTCAAACTGACCCAATTCACCGACCCCGTCGACCCTGAACCGCCTTCTAACGTAGCCTGGAGCTGTCCCTGACGACTCCACAGCCGCAGCGTGCGATCGCGACTCGCGGAAATAAACTGAGTCCCATCAGGATGCCAAGCCACACTATTGATCGGCTCATCATGGGCCTGAATCGTCCGTTGTCGAATCCCATCGGCCACCCGCCATAACACCAAAGTTCCATCATCCCCAGCCGTGATCAGACTGCGACCATCGGGGCTAAAACTGGCGGTGCGTACCCCCTGGCCCGGCGACCACACCCGCACCGCCTCCGGTTCCCCCAATCGCCAGAGTCGTACCGTATCATCAGCCCCCGTCGAGACCAAAAACCGACCATCGGGACTAAAACTGACATTGAGAACCATATCCTCATGGCCCAGCAAACGCTCAGACGGCTGGCCATCCAAGGTCCATAGTTGTATCGCTCCCCCCTCATGAGCCGAAGCCAACCGATCCCCCCCAGGGGAGATATCCACGGCCCAAACTTCCCCCTGTTGGGCCTCTAACACCGTTTCCACCTCTCGCTGAATCTGCCATACGCGCACAGTGGTATCGGAACTGGCACTGGCTAGGCGTATTCCATCGGGGCTAAAACTCGCGCCCCAGACGGCATCCCGATGACCTCGCAACTCCCGCAGTAACTCGCCCCGGGTACTCCAAATATAAATCACTCCCTCAGCGGTAGTGGTAGCCATAAACTGGCCATCGGGACTAAAGGCCAGATTGAGAATGCGACTGTCACTCACCGCTGTTAGGGGTTGAATCTCTTGATAGTTCTCTCCCCGCCGTAACCAAACTTGACCCTCAGCATCACTGGTGGCTAAGGTCTCCCCATCGGGACTAAAGGCTAAACTGGTGATGCCACTATCTTGAGGAGCAAGGGTCTGAAGTAGGGTTCCCGTCTGGCGATTCCAGAGTTTAACCGTACCATCCCGGCTCGCGGTGGCAAAGCGATCGCCCTCTGGGTGGAAACTCAAGCCCAACACCCAACTCTCATGAGCGGAAATCGTTTGCTCTGGACGTTCTCCTCCAGTCCAGAGGCTCACTTGACCCTCTGCGTCAGCAATGGCCCAGGTTTCGCCATCGGGGGCAAAGGCGACCGTCGTCACCGTCGCCTCACCACTTTGCAGAACCTGCAATAACTCACCCTCACGACTCCAGAGTTTGGCAGTGCGATCGTCACTTCCGGTTAAAATTCGTTGGCCATCGCTGCGAATACTTAAACTGGTGACGGCTCTCTCATGGGCGGCAATTCGCTGAAGTAGAGTTCCATCACTGGCCCAGAGATCGAGGCTATTTTCTAGGCCCACTGTTGCCAAAAACTGACCATCGGGACTAAAACTGAGGTCGAGAATGCCTTTGCTGGGACTGTCGATGCGATTTTGCTCAAAGGTTACTTCTAGGGACTGTTGCAGTTGCGGCACAATGTCCCGCAGCAGTTCCGGTTCAGAGGGGTTGAGTTCCTTGAATCGCTCCCCGGCTCTAAGGCTCTCTAATAGGGCGGAAAAGGAATCGGGGGGGGTCAGGGGTAAATAGGCTCGTGCAGCGGCGTTACGGGCTTTAATTTCGGCGATCGCAGCGGTCTTTTGAGCGCGAATGGCCAGGTTGGCCACCACGGCCAGCACCCCAGCCCCCAACAGGGAGAACAGGGCCCCGAATAGCCAGACTCGTTTGATACGCGCATCGGTTTGTCGTTGCTGTGCCTGAGCCTCTGTCAGTTGTTGTAGAATCGCCTTCTCTTCATGAAGCCGTAGGTTCGTCTCTTGTAAATCTACCTTGGCTTGTACATCGGCCCGCTCCCGAGAGAGGCGAATAAAGGACACTAAGTAATCATGCACCAGTTGAAAACGAGGTTCAGGGGCTTCTGGAAGCAGGGAGACTAAGCCAGATTTCACGCAGATGTCTAACATCAAATCCAGGGCCTCGGGGGTTTGGCCCGCGTCTTGGGCCAGTTCGGAATAGGCTTTAATGGGGCGATGTCCCTGTTTATTAGTTAAACGATAGAGCAGATGGCGGGCTGCTGCCTCATTTTCAGGACCACAATCTTGGATGACATCTTCGAGGAAGTCTTCTACCAATTGTTGTTTGGGGTTTTTCCCCAGTTGTCGATATTGGTTGAGATGGGTGATGTGATGGTGTTGTAGCTGAGCGCCAATCAGTTGCAGTTCAATGGGGCGTACATCGCCGGATTCTTGGGCTAAATCTTCGACGATCGCATCAATAAGCGCCGGTTCTAGGTCAAGGTGGGGGCGGGTTTCGCTGAGATGGCGAATCAGATGACGGGTATCGTCTGGGGAGAAGCTGCGCAGGTAGTACAGGCGACGCTGATCGAGGAGATTATGGTCTAAATCGCTGAGGTTGAGGTGGCGATCGCACTCCAGCAGACAGTGCATATAGTCTTCGCGCAAGGATAGCAACACTTTGACGTAAGGGATATCAAAGCAGGCCCGCAGGAAGTCATAGAAGGGCTGCCGTTGCTCGGTTTTGGTGTTGGCGAAGAAAAATTCTTCAAACTGGTCGAAAATCAGCACCATAAACTGGTTACGCCGACTGGCTAGTTCCAAGCTGTCCAAGAGATAGTCCTGGGACTGACTCCGGGGCTTGGCTGGGGCAATGTCGAGGGATTGAGCCAGATGTTGCCCGAGGCGATGGCTCCAATCATCGTAAACCCGTAACACAATCGGTACAGCGGTGCGAACGCCAATGGTTACCTGTTGCAGAGCGGGAACCAGTCCCGCATCAATTAAGGAGGTTTTGCCCACGCCAGAGGGACCGTAGAGGGTAATTAATTTAAATTCAGGTCGGGCCAACCGTTCGCGAATTGTCTCAATATCCTGGTGTCGGGGTGAGGCCAGGATTTCTGGGGCGACATGACCGGGTTTGGCGGCGGCATGGGTGGCGGCGGAGTTGAGATTATAGGGGAAATGTTGCCGTTGTGGCTTCAGTTGACCGGCGCCGATAAAGGCCCGGAAGCCATATTGTTGTTCGATGGAGCGTTGCCGCTGTTTGATTTCAAAGGCGGCTAGATGCTGTTGATGTAGGGTGTAGCCGCTGCGTAGGCGATCGAGTAAGCGTAGGTAGCAATGGGGGTCAATTTGGTGGGCGGAGTCTTGCAAGGCCCGAGGCAAATCCGCCAGGGCCATGCGTAGGTTCTCCTGGGCGCTGTGGGGGCGATGAAGATGCTGTTGGGCGCTGACGAGTAGCAGCCGGATTTCTTGGGTAATTAGGTGTTGGAAGGGCGGGGGAAAGGGACGCTGAATGTCTAGTTGGGCCAGTTGTTGCAGGGCCCGATCTGCCCAAGTTTGGGCCCGATACCAACGTTCTTCTAAACAGGCAATTTTGGCGAGAAAGCCATAATCGAGGGCTAGGTGCAGAGGATCACCATAGGTTTTGTGGAGGCTGATGGCGCGGTGGGCCAGTTGACTGAGATTGGGCCAATCTCCGAGACGGTGTAGGGTTTCTCCTAAAAGGGGCAGAACTTTGGCAACGGCTTCGGCTTGATGGTTCGTCTCGAAGAGGTCAGCGCAGGTTTGCAGATGTTGACGAGCGGTGTCTAGAGATGCTTCTGCGTCGGGATGGCTGTGATGATCGAGGCGGCGGCTGTCATGATCTCGCAGGGCCACGAGACCCACGTGGAGATGGAGGAGGGCTTGTTTTTGTAGGGTTTTGGGGTCTTGGGGCTGGGTTTGCCAATAGTGGAGGGCGTTGAGAAAGTGGCGGCGGGCGGTGTCGAGGGGAATGCGGGGCCGTTCATAGGCGTTCCGCCCGACGAGGACTTGGACTTGGGCGGCTAATTCGGGGGTGAGGCGTTGATGTTGTTGTTTTAAGGCTTCTAGGGCGCTGCGGAGTTCTTCGCGATCGCGGTCTTGGGTGAGGGTGGCGTTGGGATACCATTGGATGCTATCTCCTTGTAGGAGCCGCTGTTCGAGGCGATCGCTCTGCTGATGTAGTTCTTGGCGCAGTTGTTCGGGGGAGAGGCTGAAGTGATAGGTGGTTCCCCAACTTTCAAAGTCGGGAACTAGGCGGATGAGTTGTTTGAGGAGGCGATCGTTCACCCATAGCAGCAGGGGACAGGGAAAGTATTTACGAAATTCCTCGCGCACGGGGTTGGCCGATTGCAGCAGGCGATCGGGGTCGTTGACGGCTTCTAGGCCACTGAGGGAGAGAACGGCGGGATGATGGGGGGTGCGATAGGGATAGAGGGCGTGGAAGAGGCTACAGGCGTTGGGCTGGATTTGTAGGTCTTGGATCTGGAGGGATGTGGTCTGGTGAAGACGCTCAAGGAGTTGCGATCGCAGGGTTTGGTAGTTACAACGGATAAACATTAGTTTAAACTGCCCCTTGGCGGCTTCGAGACAAAACTTGAGTTCGGCAAGTTGATTGTCCTGAATTTCGGGGGCAGCGGTGTTGGCTGGAGAAACAAAACCCATCATGTTTGTTGATTCTTAGGGGTGAGGTATTAAAGGAATTAACGGGGTGGTTGGAGAAGTTGTTGTTAAGTCTTTTTTTTGAGTGCTGTTATGTTAAGGGCTGCTATTTAAAGGTTGAGGATTTTAGGAGCGGATTTACGTCAAACCATGACCCTTTATCGTCGCGGTATTCAAAAACCAAAAGACTGCGAATTAGGGATTGATAGTCTGCATCACCACTGATTTTTTTGTGTTTTATGACGAATTTCAATAACTCTTTTTCTTCTTGGGTAATACTGCGTAGAAGCTGGTCTCGACGTTCGCGGAGGGTGGATTGAAGAGACTGTTGGGAGAGGGGAAATTGTCGGTCTTTTTCGATTTGACGGTGGAATAAGCGTAGCAAATTTCGGGGATGTCCGCCACTGGCATAACAGAGGCGATTGAGGGTTTGAGAGTGGTCGAAGAGGCGATCGCACCATTGCTGGCGTTGTTGAGGGGAGGCATCGGGAAAGGCCCGGGCTAGGATAAGCTGCCGTAAACGGCTTAATCCGGGCTTTGAGGGGCTTCCCTGGCGGTGTTTAATGGAGACCATGGGTAACACCTTAGGATCGACCCCGAGGCTGATGTTGAGGCGACTGAGGTCACGGGAAAACAGCAGGCTGGAGGGGATGGTGTAGACGACATGACAGTTGAGTTTACAGAGGCGATCGCCGCGATCGACAAATAGATATTCAGGTTGAGGTCGTCCCCAGGGTTTTTGACTGCTTTCGAGGCGATCGAGATTATCGACTAAAATCACAAGACCGATTTTGCCTTGCTGTCGTAATTGCTGGACGACTGGGTTGATGAGTTCCTGATTGAAGGCATCGAGAAAGGTCTGAATCCGAGGTTCGAGATATTGGCGCAGTTGCGATCGCAAATCTGGTCGTCCGTGGGTTCGCTGACTCAGTTTTTGAATTTCAACTCGGAAGCGATCACCATCTCTGGGATCTTCTAAGGGTGGAATTTCCGTGGATACCAGACTATTGGCGGTTTTGACGAGGGAAAAGAGTTGTCCTCCCGGCTCAATTGTGATGGTCTTGCCAAAACGATCATACACTTGACGGGCGATCGCCAACAGCACATCCCCCACGTCTAAATCTGCCATGTCTAAGTCTTGGGAGGACTCAAAATAAACCACAGCAAAGTTATGGTGTTGTAAGATGGCTTGGAGTCGTCGCAGTTCCGTGGATTTACCACAGCCGATATGACCGGCTAATAACTGACAGGTGGGTTCTTGAGGACAAAATACACGGATAGTTGCATCAAGTTCCCCGAGGAGATCTCCCCCTCGGGTTTTGGATAAATCCACATAATAACGACGGTCTTGGCGACGGGTAATATCCAGGGTTTGGCTGGGATTACAGGCTCGATACACGGTCGCCACATCTAAAGATGCAATCATAATGGCGGCTTGGGTAAGGGGTTGTGGAGATACACCCAATTCCGACCAAAGTTCAAATTGGCCCTAGTCACAAATGCCGAGCCAGACGCATTTATCAGATTCTTCTCCGCGTCCGGCAATGAGGGTCGATTCTAAGGACTTGTTAGAGTCTGACAGGTGCTGGAGTTGACTAATTAGGGGCGTTAAGATGGTCAAGAGACCAATGGTGAGACAAACCCAGGTCCAGGATTGACGTTCACCGAGGGATTGTGGGGTAGATGGGATAATGGTTCTCATTGGACTATACTCCATGACATTCAACAAAAGACATTGACGTTAGACTCACCCGACGATGAGGCAGGTTGTCTTAAGTTCTCTTTCCAAGGAGTTTTGGGCCTATTCTGGCAAGTTTTGTCTTGCTGGGGTGGAATGACTATGACAGTTTGGGAATAGGGAACAGGGAACAGAAACAAGGTAGGGGCGTACCCTTGTGGTCGCCCTCTTGACGTAGGGGCGTACCCTTGTGGTCGCCCTCTTGACGTAGGGGCGTACCCTTGTGGACGCCCTCTTGACGTAGGGGCGTACCCTTGTGGACGCCCTCTTGA
>SMDP01000182.1:2501-8738 GCA_012911965.1 Geitlerinema sp. P-1104 | reverse complement strand
GGACTCCTGGAACGGGCCCTCTATATTGAACGGGCCACCCAACCCAGCCAGCGTATTATCCCCATTCAGGACCTAAATCCCGAGGAGGCCACCTACTGGGCCTTGATTCTCATTCCCAGTCAGACGCAACCCCGTTAAAGTAGCTTGGGAAAAACTCCGACATCAGGAGTAATACCATTTTTTGAAATCCTTGTGTCTCCAAGACACCCGGTTTCTACTATTCGACCCAAAATCAGGAGTAAGAAACCGAGTGTCTCCAAGACACCCGGTTTCTGCTATTCGACCCAAGTTTATCTAGAGTCCAGCCAATTCCAGCTCATCTAAAACAGATAGAGAATACCAAACAAGACAATCCAAACAATATCAACAAAGTGCCAGTACAATTCAGCCGCTTCCGGGCCAAAGTGGCTCTCACGGGTATAGCGTTCTGGCTTAAGAGATCGCCCCAGAACCAGTAAAATCAGACCTAAACCAAAGGTCACGTGCAAGCCGTGGAATCCGGTCAGCACATAAAAGGTACTGGTAAAGAGATTATCCGTCAGACCGAACTCATTAGTGAAATACTCATAGCCCTGGCCAAACAGGAATACCAGACCCATAGCCGCCGTAAGGGCAAACCAGAGGCGTAACCCCTTCACATCATTATTGCGAATCGCCTTATTACCTCGGTTCATCACAAAACTACTGGACACCAGAATAACCGTGTTAACCGTCGGTAACAACAACTCTAACTCCGGTGTTCCTTGAGGCGGCCAAACTTGAGCCACCGAGCGGAAGGTCAAATAGGCAGCAAACAAACCTAAGAAAATCATCGCCTCGGCAAAGAGGAACATATAAAGCCCGAAAATGCGATGATCGGGATGCTCTCCATGATGTCCCGCTTCAGTCTGAGATGCCGTTGCGAGCGTATTTTGAGCCGTATCGGCAGTGGAACCTTGCATAAGTCAAATTCGTAAGGACATGTTCTACAGTGGTCAGCCCCCCCCAAAGTCGAGTCTCGGGGGGGTTTAGCCATCGGCAACTACATCTGAGCCTTGACTTCAGCCAGTAACTCAGAGACTGAGCGATCATCGTCCCGTTCGCGGTCAACTCCATAGTCATAAGGACCTGACCACAATACCGGTTCTTCCTCGAAGTTCTCGATAATCGGCGGAGAACTGGTTTGCCATTCCAAGGTTAAAGCATTCCAAGGATTCGCACCGGCAACGGGTCCTTTAAACCAACTCCAAATGGCATTAACCAAAAAGGGCAGGGTAGACACCGCTAGAATCAAAGACCCCACGGTGCAAACTTGGTTCAACGTGGTGAGAGAAGGGTCATATTGCACCACCCGGCGAGGCATCCCTTGCAATCCTAAGATGTGCATGGGGAAGAAGGCTAGGTTAAAGCCGATGAAGGTAAGGACAAAATGAACCTTACCCCAGGTTTCATTCATCATCCGCCCCACCATTTTGGGGAACCAGTGGTAAATTCCAGCAAAGATACCGAAGACACTGCCGCCAAAGAGGACATAGTGGAAGTGGGCAACGATGAAATAGGTATCGTGAACATGGATGTCAAAGGGAACTGATGCCACCATGACGCCACTTAAGCCGCCCACTAGGAACATGGAGACGAAGCCGATGGCGAATAGCATGGCGGAGTTGAGGCGGAGTTTTCCTCCCCAAACGGTGGCTACCCAACTGAAGACTTTAATGCCGGTGGGAACGGCAATGACCATGGTTGCTGCCATAAAGAACACCCGCAACCAGCCAGGAGTGCCACTGGTAAACATATGGTGGGCCCAGACGATGTTGCCCAGGAAGGCAATGGCAATACTGGAGTAGGCGATCGCCTTATAGCCAAAAATTGGTTTACGGGCGTGAACAGGCAGAATATCGGAGATGAGACCAAACACCGGCAGAATCATAATATAGACGGCCGGGTGAGAGTAGAACCAGAACATATGCTGGTAGACAATCGGATCGCCGCCGCCGGTGGGATTAAAAAAGGCGGTTCCGGCGATGAGGTCGAAACTTAGCAGAATCAAGGCTCCAGCTAGGACGGGGGTGGAGACGAGAATTAATAGGGAGGTGGCCAACATCGACCAGCAGAATAACGGCATGTCATAGAGAGACATCTCCTTTACCCGCATTTTGAAGATGGTGGTGACGAAGTTAATTCCTCCCAAAATCGAGGAGGTTCCTAACAGGAGGACGCTGAGAATCCACATCATCTCCCCAACTTGACCACTGATGAGACTCAGGGGTGGGTAAGACGTCCAACCGGAAACGGGAGGCTGATCGATGATTAAGCTGGTTAGCAACAGGGCCCCACCGGGAGGAACCAGCCAAAAGGCAATGCCATTGAGGACGGGGAAGGCCATGTCTCGGGCCCCAATCATCAAGGGAATCAGGTAGTTGGCAAAGGCTGCCCCTGTGGGAACAATCCACAGGAAAATCATCATGGTTCCATGGAGGGTGAGAATACCGTTATAGTTCTCAGCCCCGAGGAAATCAGGCTCGGGGGTCGCCAGTTCCACACGAATGCTGGTGGCCATGAGTCCGGCAACCAGATAGAAGAAGAAACTGGTGACAAAGTATTGGATGCCAATAACTTTGTGATCGGTACTAAACCCGAAAAAGTCTTTCCAATGCCGTTCGGATTCCGGCAGTGAAGTTTTGGGTTCGACAGAAGTGCTTGTCATATCAAGGGTTTAAGGTGAAATCTGGTTCCAAGGATGTCAGTGGGTGTGTTTAAAGATGTTGTAGATGATGGGCGTTGAGGCCATGGGGCATCTCTTGCAAGGCGGCAAGGGCTTCGGGGGAGATCTCCCAGTCTTGAGTTTGCCGGGCTAACCGGTTGTCGTTGTTGGCCATAATCTGGGCAACGGTGAGGCCGTCTCCTTGTTCTTTGGCGGCAATTTGCGATTGTAGCCACTCGTCATACTCGTCGGGGGTATGAACAATCACTTGCGTCCGCATGGCACCATGGTAGGCCCCACAGAGTTCGGCACAGATGAGGGGATAGGTTCCGGTGACTTCCGGTTTGAAGCGAAGTTGGGTATCCCGGCCGGGGATGGCATCTTGTTTGAGTCGGAATTGGGGAACCCAGACGGCGTGGATGACATCCTGGGCGGCAATGGTGAGTTTCACGTCTTGGCCGGTAGGCACATGGAGTTCGCCGGAGACGACACCGCTATCGGGATAGGTGAAAATCCAGGCATATTGCAGGCCTAAGACATCCACGTTCACCATGGCGTTGTTTCCCTGTTGCTTCGGAGAGGCCCCCACGCCTAGGGCAATCTTCTCTTGTCCGGGCAGGGTTGCTGCCATGGCGGTTCCGGGGACAACGGCGGTTTTTTGCGGACCGGGATCTTTGGAGGCGGCGGGATCGAGTCCCCCCATTTCGTTGTACACCTCGAAGCTATAGATGGATAACACCATGACGATGATTACGGGAATCGCGGTCCAGACGATTTCTAGACCGATATCCCCTTCTTGGGGAGGGCCATCGGTGTTGTCTCCGGGTTTTTGACGAAACCGGAAGATGGCGATGATGAGGGCCCCCTGGATGAGTAAAAACAGGGCGGTGGCAATGGTCATCATCACATTGAAGAGGTTATCGACGAGAGGGGCTTCTCGCGATGCGGCTTCGGGCATCCAGCCATGGTTTTGTCCATACCAGAGGCTGATTAGGGTGACCAGAATGCCGACGATCAGGGTCAAAATGGAAGTGGGTAGTTTCACGAGTCGATAAATCGGGCTAATGTGGGGTGAATCTGCTTGGGTTAAGGCGTGTCATCTCTTTATACGGTAAAACAGGTTGTTGAAAGCTGTCGCGGATTTGCCAAATCTTTAGGTTTTTTTTGGGGATATGCGATCGCATCCTAACTTTGTAAAGCAATGTTACGATGCTAGGGTGGATTTTTAGGGATTTTGCCTAATCTAAAACATTTCTAAAACTCGCTTTGGTTTACAAGATAAGAGTTCTAAGCTTAAACCAGACCTTTATGCTTTTTGTATCGTCGCCAGAGACTCCCAAGGTCAGCGACTCGCTTAACATAACGTTTTCTAACGAAAACTTGACAATTTGACCGACTTGGCGAACATCATGGCTAACTCTGTTTTAACTCCGACTTCTTCAGATTCTCGATCTCCGAGTGAGGCGATCGCCTCGGTCCGCCGTCTCGTCTGGAAAATTGCTGTAGCAACGGTGATCCTCATGGCGATCGGCAGTGCCACCCGTGTCGCGAATGCGGGCTTAGCTTGTCCTGACTGGCCCTTGTGTTATGGTCAGCTTGTTCCCACGGCGCAGATGAATCTACAGGTATTTCTGGAATGGTTCCACCGCCTGGATGCCTCGGTCATTGGGCTGTTGGCGATCGCCCTGGTGGTACAAACCTGGTGGCGGCGTTCTCTGCTCCCGACTTGGCTCCCCTGGGCCGCCGTCGCCGCCTTAGCCTTAGTGCTGGTGCAAGGCCTGTTAGGCGGTCTCACGGTGACGGAAATGTTGCGCTTTGATATTGTCACCGCCCACCTGGGAACGGCGCTGCTGTTTTTCGTGACCGTCCTCACCATTGGCGTGGCCCTGCTTCCCTATGAGGGCAATGGTACGGCTAACCAATTACGCTGGCTCAGCTTGGCGGCAGCCCTCTTAGTTTATGGTCAGAGTTTATTGGGGGCCCTGGTTGCCTCTCAATGGGCGTTACATCAATGCCTCAGTTATCAAAGCCTCTGTACAGTGATGAATAGCCATATCCTGGGGGTATTTCCTCCCACCTTAGCGGTGTTGGCGTTAGGATTCTGGGCTTGGCGAACTCCTGCCTTAAGCCGTCCTCTGCGCCGTCTGGCCCAAGCCTCCCTGGCCCTAGTGGCGACCCAAATCGCCTTAGGGGTGGCAACGTTCTATTTGCGTCTGCAAGTTGAACCCCTATCCGTGGCCCACCAAACCGTTGGCGCGCTGCTTCTGGGTACGTTAGTGGCTTTTACAGTGTTGGCCCATCGCGATCGCCGTTTAGCCTAAGGGAAGGCTGAGGCCTCGGCTAACCGGTTCTAATTCCCTAAGATATCTGAAAAATTTCAGAGAGATTTCAGAAGGACAGGCAAATTCATGCAAAATTCCATTTCTCCCCCGACTTCAACTCGACTCCATCGCAATGTTTACGAGGTGATTCAAAGTTATGTCCAATTAACGAAACCCCGCATTATTGTCTTGTTACTGGTGACAACGGGGGCGGCGGTATTCCTGGCCTCGGAGGGACAGGTTGACCCGGTTGTTCTCTTGGCGACTCTGTTGGGGGGATGGTTAGCTGCCGCTGCTGCGAACACGATTAACTGTCTCTATGACCGGGATATTGACAAAATTATGGAACGCACTAGCCTACGTCCGTTACCGTCGGGCCGGGTGCGGGTTCGGGATGCGGTGATTTTTGCTGGGGTTCTGGCGGGATTGTCGTTTATCCTCCTCAATACGGTGACCAATCTCTTGGCGGCGTTGTTGGCCCAGGCGGGGATTGTCTTTTATGTGCTGATTTACACCCATTGGTTGAAGCGTCATTCAACTCAAAACATTGTTATTGGCGGTGCAGCAGGGGCGATTCCCCCTCTGGTGGGTTGGGCCGCTGTGACGGGTGAGTTGAGTTGGTCCGCTTGGGTGTTGTTCCTGATTATTTTCCTCTGGACTCCCCCCCATTTCTGGGCTTTGGCGATTTATATCCGCGATGAGTATGCTGGGGTTGATGTGCCGATGTTGCCGGTGATTGCTGGGAATGAGGTGACGGCGAAGCAGATTTGGATCTATACCTGGTTGATGCTGGCCTCGACGGTGTTGTTGGTTTATCCGTTGGGGGATTGTGGTTTGGTGTATGTGGTTTCGGCGATCGCCCTCAGTATTCCGTTTGTGAAGAAGGCTTGGCAGTTGTTAGGCAATTGTGAGGATACGGATGTGGCGCGATCGCTGTTTAAGTATTCCATTCTCTATATGATGTTGCTCTGTGGCAGCATGGCCCTCGATAGTCTCCCCTGGGCGCAACAGGTGAGTTACAGCGTGGCGCAACGGGTTGAGCTGTTACTGAGTTTGGTTAGCTTGGGGGCTTAGGGCGATGGGAATGGATAATTGACACAGAAAATGCCCCTTAGATAGCTGTTGTCTAAGGGGCGATTGATTCTCTTGTTCCTCTGTTCCTCGTGACTTGGCTGGAGCCAAGTCATGCTCTTGGGGAGGCTCTGCCTCCCGAGGACAGGCGGCAGAGCCGCC
>SMDP01000182.1:0-2060 GCA_012911965.1 Geitlerinema sp. P-1104 | reverse complement strand
CCGTTTAGAGCGACGGTTAAAGGCGAGACGATAGCCTTGTAGGGTGGCGGTTCCCAAGACATAATCGCAGGTATTTTCCCCTAAGGTACGTTGTAAATCCACGGGACACATACAACTCCCATAGGCGAAGTAGTAAAACGTGGGTTCAGAACTTGGGGGGAGAGAACGAGGAGTCACGCAGGGTTGGCGACTGGCTCGGGTGAGGTGTGCTTGGGGGCGATCGCTCATGGTGGTTCTTGGCGTGTTGTTTCGCAATCGTTGCATCAGCTACAGTCTCCCACAAGTCTCCCCGTTATCTTGGGGTGAGCGTTTGGACTGTTCCGAGATTATAGCAAACTCTCGTATCTTGACCGATAAACCGTAGATTAAGATTTTTAACAAAGGGGAGGCTCTGGAGGATGGGAGCGGGTGCGTTGGGCGATCGCCGCTCAGGGAGTTAATCCCGGCACATCTCGCCGCAGAGTGGGCCGCACGATAATCAGGCGATCGCCCTCCTGACTGCGAGGAACCACCACCACCGGCGGACGGCGGGTTTCATCCCGTTGAGCCAAAGTGGGGAAAACATAATAATCGCCATCGACATCAATCAGCAGCCGCCAGACGCGATTCTGGCTGGGGTTATTGATGGCATCTCCTAGGAGTTGCTGGTAACTGAGATCGTCGCCAATGACGCGGATTCCTTGGGGATTGCGAGCCTGCTCCGGGTTAATCCCGAGGGGAACGTTGTTGTCTCGAACCACCAGCGTCACCACCGGCAGAGAAGAGGTTTCATTCACCGCATCCCGCCAAGCATCGGCCTCCCCTTGCCATTGGGCCAGCCAGAAACAGGCCATCAGCAGCCAACAGACGATCACCGTTTCATCCAGGAGCGATCGCACGAAGCGCAAAGATTGATAATCCAGGAGGGGAAAACTGAGGAAGGATTTGAGCAGTCGCAGTAAGCCTTGATACAGGCGAAAGAGGACGCGGAGCCAGGGGTTTTGGGGAGTGCGATCGCCCCGTAATTGACCCTTAAGACCTGCCAGCAGTCTCCGGCGAATCCTCTTGGCTCTCCTCTGAACCTGTTGCGAGGGTTGACCTTCGAGCAACCAAAGACTGCAATAGACCCCCACTAGAATTAAGACAATCGTTATAATAGTATGAACAATCGCTCGAAAATTTCCAAAAAAGACCTGAAAGGAAGCAATATAAAACGATTCTAGGGGCAATGGGAGGGTCGTAACTTCCAGTTGAAAAAAGGCAAAATAGCTCCACCGATAGGTCCAACCCGTGAAATATAGTACCGCTCCTAGGAGTACCAATAAACTAGCTAGTCGTCCCAGGGCAAAGGTTTCCGGTGGTAAACGCGGTGATTCTTTCATAACAGTTGGCTTGTCCTGGTGACGAGACATCTTATCCAGTGAACCCTAGGTCAGACTGGGCGATCGCGTTCTCAACTTCAGTGAAACCATGAAACATTCCCAGACAAAACTGATTGTCCCCTTGCTCATTATGACATCCCTGGGCTTAGTGGCCTGCAATGGGGGGAACCGCTCAGGGACTGAACCCACCCCTCTTGAACAACTCAATCAATTACAGGACCAGGGACTGCTGCAAGTCATGTTACCCGTGAAAGTCAGGATTGACTTGAAAGGCGGGGGAACCGCGAACCATGAACTGCTGGGATTTAACCCAGATCGCCGAGAACTGCAACTGGCGGGACTGTCTGAGGGATTATCCTTGAGTGAGGTGGAGAAAATTGAGCGCGATCGCGATCAGAACCAGGGAGAAGTTCTGGCAAGGCGTGCCAACATTCGCGGCGAGGACACCCTGGGAACAGAAACCTGGCAAGTTCCCCTCAATGCGTTGTCTTCGGAGGAGGCAACGATGCTCATAATTCGCGGTGAAGAGGCGTGGGATAGCCAGGCGTTACGGGGGAAATTGCAACTCCAGCACAATGTTGAGTTTGTTTTGGATGAGATTATGCCCTTGTCAGCCGATGAGATACAAATTGTGGTGAGTAAAGTGCGTCGCGGCGGGGAGGAATAACCCCAATTTGCCATGGTAGGGGCGAAAAATTT
>SMDP01000181.1 GCA_012911965.1 Geitlerinema sp. P-1104 | reverse complement strand
GTCGGGGAACTGCGATCGCCAACGAGATAATTGTTGACAAGACTCCCAAAATACCCAACTCCCCAGTTGATGAATTAAGCCAATTTCTTCACTAATCGGGATAAAATCAATGGGGGAAATGAGTCCTTTTTGTGGATGATGCCAACGTAATAAAGCTTCAAACCCCCGAACTCGTCCCGTTCTCAGGCAAATTAGAGGTTGATAGTATAAGCTAAATTCGTTAGCGACTTTACGGGTGATGGGTTCAATATCCTGCCACTCTCGTTGAAGACTAATGCCATGTTCTACCGCATGACGTAACTCATTTTCTAACTCGAGGCGCAGTTTGGCGCGAGCTTGCATTTGCGGATTAAAAATCGCATATTGACCTCGTCCTGCTTGCTTAGCTTGATACATGGCAATATCTGCATCACGCAGGACATCTTCACAATTAGAATAGTTAGAATTTTTGAGGGCAATGCCAATACTAGAATTGGTGAAAACTTCATAGTTTTTATCCAAGTAAAAGGGCAAAGAGAACTGTTTTTGAACTCTTTTCACCACTTGCAAAACCTCATCTAAGCTAGAAATATTTTCTAAAAGAATAACAAACTCATCTCCCCCTAAACGAGAGACCGTACTCATACCAGTGTTAAAGACATCAGGAGTGAGAGCATCCCAATTTTGTTGCTCGCGATCGAGAGCATCCAATAGTCGTTGAGCCACCATTTCCAGCAGCGCATCCCCCGCCAAGTGACCGAGACTATCATTGATGACCTTAAAGCGATCGAGGTCAAGAAATAAAACGGCAAACTCCGAGGAATTTTCAGCATCATGAATCAGGGAATTGAGGCGATTCATCAACCAAACCCGATTCGTTAATCCCGTCAGAGAATCATGCAAGGCATCATACGCCAGCTGTTGTTCCCGTTCTTCTAGCTCTTGCTGGGTCGTTTGCAGTTGATGAATTGTCGTTTGTAACTCATGAGTGCGATCGCCCACCAGCTGTTCCAACTGCTGATTCTGAGAGGTGAGAGAATCCGTCAGCCGCCGCAATTGTAGATGAAGCTGTACTCGTGACAAGACCACATCTTCATAAAAAGGCTTCGGAATGTAGTCAACCGCCCCCAACTCCAACCCCAGCACCTGATGCTCAAGATCCGATAGCGCCGTCATAAAAATAACAGGAATCACCGCTGTTTCGGGATTTTCCTTCAAGCGGCGACAGGTTTCAAAGCCATCAATTCCCGGCATCATCACATCGAGACAAATGAGATCAGGTGGATCATACTGGGCACGCTCAATGGCACTCTGCCCATCTCGGGCCACTAACACTTCGTAACCAGATCGCTCCAGTAGGTTTGAGAGAACCTCTAAATTCGCAGGATCATCATCTACGATTAAAATTGATTGGGTGGCAGTGGGAATTGGATTCATCAGGAGTTCTAGTTAAGACCGATTGAGTAGCGCCAAGATGGCTTTATCTTGATAACCACGAGCCAGTTGTTTCAAGTGCTGTGCAAACTGTTGCAAATCTGGATTCTCCTCGACCAACTCGTCCGCGATATCCACCAACCGTTTCAGGCTGCCGCGTTTAGCCAAATGAACCAACTCATCAAGCTGCCGAGGCTCAGGAAAAATCATGGGCTGCAACTCTAGCATCGATGTGAGGCCATCAGCTTCATCAGGCTGAGGTGGGGCAGACTCATATACCCATTCTAAATTGAGATACTTCTCCAGTTGATCTAACATCACCTCCGTATTGATGGGTTTACAGAGAAACTCGTTACAGCCAGCCGCAAAACTGCGATCGCGCTCTTGAACCAAGGTACTCGCAGAGGTGGCGATAATGGGAATCTCCGCCAAAACTCGATGGGTACGTAGTTGGCGCATCAACTCGAACCCATCCATCCCCGGCATCACCAAATCAGTAATAATCAAGTCCGGCGGCTGTTCAAGGGCCAAGGCCAGGGCCTGTTCTCCCTCCTGTGCTTCGCGAATCTCAAAGCCCAAATCTGTCAGCAATTGAACCAGGGCTAAACGATTCACCGACGTATCATCCACAATCAGGAGATGACGACGAGGGCCGCGATAGCCCTGACGTACTGCCAAATTCCCGAGTTCCTGCTCCTGTTCGAGCCAACCCGAGGCTTGGGGGAGCGAGATCTCAAACCAGAAACAACTCCCCTGACCTAACTCACTCTCAACCGTGAGATGTCCTCCCATCTGATGGACAATTTTTTGGCTAATGGTCAGGCCCAAACCCGTTCCCTCAGCATGGTAAGCCGGATCACTGACCTGTTCAAAAGGTAAAAACACACGAGACACCTGTTCCGGACTCATGCCAATCCCCGTATCGCAGACCGAAAAACGAATCTGACAGCGATCGCCCGTTGCCCGAGAGGCCGGCTGAACCAGGGACACCTCAAAGGTCACAGCCCCCTGTTCCGTAAACTTCATCGCATTCCCCAGTAGATTGATCAGAACCTGACGCAAACGCTTAGAATCGCCAACCACCGCCTGAGGCAGATCATCTTGCACAATACAGACAAAGTTCAACTGCTTTTGCACCGCCTTGAGGTGGAACATCTGCACCACCGTATCCAGGAAGCTACGGAGCGCAAAGGAATTATCCACAAGGGTCATTCGTTGGGCTTCCAACTTGGAAAAATCGAGAATATCCTCAATCAAGGTCAGTAAGTGAGTGCCACATTGATGAATGACCTGCACCCCATTGGCCACGGCTGGGGGCAGATTTGCCTGGCGTTTGAAAATCTGAGTATAGCCGAGAATCCCGTTGAGAGGTGTGCGCAATTCATGACTCATATTGGAAATAAAGTCACTCTTGGCCCGGTTGGCCAAATCAGCCGCTTCCTTCGCGTCTCGCAGTTCCAACTCAACCCGTTTGCGCTCCGTCGAATCCGTGCCTACCGCTAGAATCTCAGATAAGCTACCATCCGGGTTCAGGAGCGGCTGATTAGCCCAAAGCACCCAGACTAGGGTTCCATCACGGCGGACATTGGGATCTTCACGGGTTCTACGGCAATGGGGGTTGTCCTGTAACTCTTGGGCAAACTCTTGCCAATCAAAGGTTGTACCCGTTTTAGGAACCAGAATCCCGACGGGTTTTCCCAGTAACTCATCCTTGCCATAGCCAAAAAACGTTTCACCATAGCTGTTGATGAAGGTAATGTCACCTTGGAGGTTCCAACGCAGGATAATCGAGTTCGCCGTTTCCACCAGAGTCCGGTATTGTTGTTCCCGCTGCCGTAGTTCCAGTTCCGCTTGTTTGCGATCGCTCATATCTCGGATCGCGGCCTGAATGACAGTGCTATCTTCTACCTCAATGGCACTCAGACAGATTTCACAAAAAAATGTCGTGCCATCGAGCCGCTGATGAACCCACTCAAAACGTTGAGGCCCATTCTGGAAAACCTGTTGAATCCAGTCGCGGGCCGCTTGCTCAGAACAGCGTCCATCGGGCTGATAGGGGGGAGAGAGACTCCAGGGGGTTAAACCATAAAACTCTTCCTTCGTGCCTATGCTAAACAGGGCCAGAGCAGCATTGTTGCAGGCGGTAAATTGGCCCTGATCCCAAATCGCGATCGCCTCCTGAGTTCCCTCGGACAAGAGGCGATAACGAGTTTCTGAGCGATGCAATTGGGCCGCAATAGCTTGTCGTTCCTTCACTTCTTGCTCCAATTCCCGAGTGCGTTCCGCGACGGTAGCTTCTAAGTGCAGGTGCGATCGCTCCAAATCCTCACTCATTAGGTTAAACGAATCCGCCAAATCCGCCACTTCTTGGGGTTGTCGGACCTGAACCCGTCGTGACAAGTTGCCCTCAGCCACATCCCGAGCCGCTCGCTGTAACCGTTTCACCGGGCCAGCAATCCAATGAGAGGCCCACCAACCCAAGCCTCCCGCCACCGCGATCGCCACAAGACAAATGATGAGCGTCTGACGACTACTGCCATCCAAATGCCCTAAAAACCGAGATTCAGGAATCCCCGTCACCAAGAACCAATCCACTCCCCCATCCATTGCAAAAGGAGTGATCTCGACAAAATGAGGCGTATCTCGTAACTGTAACCGTAGACGATGCCGGCCCTGAAGCTGCTCCCAAGGCCCCAACTCCGTCTCAACCGCGTCAGCAATCGCCTGAATAAAAGGAAACTGACTCTCCAGGGCCCGAGTCTGCGATCGCACCTCCTTGAGAAATTGCTCCCGGGCCGAGTCCTCTTGAGCCAGGGATGCTGCCAATAGTTGTCCTTGGCGATTCACCAGAAAAGCATCTCCCCCATAGGTAATCGGCTCATGACTCAACAATTGATTGAGGGTAATCAGTTCCAACGCCATCACCATTACCCCTAAGGGATTCTCCGGAGATCCCACCACTTCCGAAAAGCTGATCAGAGGGGTTAGGGGTAGAGTTGGAGCGAGGACGACCTCATTCCAACCGGGCCCACCTCGACGTAAGGCATTTTGATAACTCAGAAACCCCTGAGGATTGAACGTCCCTAGCATTTCCTCCTGACGAACCTCTTGGCCAATCTCATTCACCCAAATCGCTCGTAACTGACCATTCCGTTTTTGCAGCGTCAAACTCTCAGCCTCCCGGCCTCGAACCACGGCCATCGTATCCCCATCGGTGTTGATAAAGCCAATAGCGGAGATGAGGGGAAAGGTTTGTAGCTGATGCCACAAGAGGGCTTCAATATAATCGACGGAGGCCGGATCGAGCAGTTGGCTTTCTAGATAGCGGCGGTTCAAGTGAGAGACTTGGATAAGCTGGTTAAGATGGGTTTCGAGATCCTGAAGCACCACCTCGCTCATCTGCTGTTGATGGGATTGAGCCATCGACTCACTGGCGACACGACTATTGTGAGCAATCAGCCATCCCGTCACCCCCACGGCCAAGGCAATTTGTAGCGCGAAGGGAGCCACCAACACCGCCCGCAGCGGAATCCCCCGACGCGGCTGACGCAACCGAGAGCGACGCATCGGGGCCAGGAAGTCCTTGGACTTAGGGGAGAGTTTCATGCTAGGAGAGCCACCATCGGCGCAAACGTCAAATATGAGGTAGTTAAATGAGACTTGACCGAGAATAAGTCTATGCCGTAGATACCCCTCCCAAATTGCCGGAGCAGTTGAGAAGCCTCGGAATAGATACGTCGAACAGCTAAGTAACCCCAGCCTTGTCATTGACTCCTACTATAACGCCCCAAGAGAGAGGCTGAATCCTACGATTCTCTATCCTTAAGTTTTATTTTGCGTTTCGTTTTCAGTTTCGCCTTAAGTTATTTAATCATTAACCTGATAGTTGTCCGAAGAGTTGTCGGGAAACCCTCTGAGTTACCAACCCCAACTCCCCTGAATCCCTTTAAAGGGTCCGACAATATCTTGAGTAATCCAACCGCCGTAAAAGTCACCCGGCTGCGCGTCAACTTGTTCGCCGCGTACATAGCAAGCATCCATCTGACTCGCATAAAAACTGACATAACCGGCGATCGCCGCAAACTCAGGAACAGGATTCGGATAATACCAAGCCGCTTCCCGCGCCAGTTTATCCCCCACTTGAACCGTGTAGTAGCGACAAACCCCCTTCCACTCACAAAAGGTTTGGCGAGGTGAGGATTTTAAAACATCCATCTGCATATCCTCCGGGGGAAAATAATAGACCGGAGGGTGACTCGTTTCTAAGACTCGATAGGCCTTTTCAGTATCGGCGATCACCTGCTCATTAAATACAATCCAAAGGCGACCCGAAACCGGTTCCAAGCGAGGGGGACGGGGATAATCCCACACCGATTCTTGTCCCGGTTTAGGGTCAATGCGCTGGGGTCGATTAAACATGAGATAGCCTCCTGACTCAGTTTTCCCTAGGGTAGCCAGTTGAGGCGGAAATTGCTAGGAAGGAGGGGTTCCCTAAGCGATCGCCGTCTTTCCAGCTAAATAATCCCGCAGTTGTCGTTCATGATCATGACAGAGACAGTCATAGGGAATCTCAGAAGGGTCAAAGGCCCGCACCCCGAGAACTTCCTGAGTATCCTGGGGGTTAAACTCTCCCGTCACCTGGGCCGCCACCACAATGGAAATGGAATGAATCCGGGGATCGCGATCAGGATGAGAATAGACCCCCACCAAGCGCCCCAATTGATGCAACTGCAATCCTGTTTCCTCATACAGTTCCCGCCGCGCCGCCGTAGGGATATCCTCCCCCCAATCAATAATCCCCCCAGGAAGCCCCCAGCGGCCCGTATCGCGCCGTTGAATCAACACCAACTTTCCCGCATCCTCCCCCTCAATCAGTTCCGCCACCACCGTCGTCCCCGTAATCGGGTGACGAAAAATCACCCCCATCACCGTCTTGATATACCGCCAAACTTGCTGTCCCAACATCTCCAACCCCATCTTTTTAGTAATTATGTTTTAGTGATTATCAAACAACAGCAAGCCCGAACTAACCACGGCTTTAAACTATTCGCTTAATCTATCAATTGATAGTCCGTAAAAGCTGTTCCGTTCGTTGAACCCATTGTGGTTGTTGTTGAGCCTGATAGCGATCGCGGGCATATTCCAAGACCTCTCGGGCTTGTGAATAGTTCCCCTGTTGTAGAAAGACCAAACCCGCCCCATAATAAGCATTCGCGTAATTGGGGTTCGCCTCCCGAGAGGCTCGAAACGCCGTCAGCGCCCCCTCCAAATCCCCCTCCGACAACAAAATTGCCCCGAGTTGATAATGAGCCTCCGCATAATTAGGATTCAGAGAAATCGCCTGACGTAGCGCCGACTTTGCACGGCGAAGTTGACCCTGTTCCACATAAATTAGCGCCAAATAATATGATGGTTCCGCAGCATTATCAGTATATCGTCGTGCCAAACGAAATGCCGAGAGAGCCGCATCCCGATCGCCCTCTTGATAGTGTAAGAGACCCAAATTATAATGAGCGAATCCCAAACGGGAATCGAGGGCGATCGCCCGTTCCAAATACTGACGGGCCCGAGGCAGATTATTCGCCTCAAGCAGAACCGCCCCAAGATTACCATGAGCCAAAGCAAACCCCGAATCCGTCCGCACCGCCTGTAAAAACGCTTCCGCCGCCTGTTGCAGCTCCCCAGACTGACGCAACGCCAGTCCAAGATTATAGTACCCTGGAGAAAACTCCGGATCGAGTCGAACCGCCTCCCGGAAGGCCGCGATCGCCCCGGAGAGATCATCCCGTTGCACCAACTGCAAACCCTGATTCAACGCCCGTTCTGCGGCAGAATCGAGAGGAGACGATCGCAAATCCTGGGCCATCCCCAGTAACCCTCCCGATGGCCAGCCCCCAGCCAACCATCCCAGCAGCGCGATCGCCCCCAAAACCGAAACCCATCGTTGCCCCAATCGTCCCCAGCCCATCACAAAGACTCCCCAAGCATCAGATCTGCCCTCAATTCTAGCCCCTACTCCCACCCTCTAAGGCAACCACAAGGGTATGCCCCTACGGGCAACCACAAGGGTATGCCCCTACGGGCAACCACAAGGGTACGCCCCTACGGGCGACCACAAGGGTACGCCCCTACGTCTTTTTCTGTTCCCTGTTCCCTGTTCCCTCTCCCCCATGACCAGTGCCTTCGATCGCGCCATGATGCAGCGTTGTCTCACCCTTGCCCGTCGGGCCCAGGGACAAACCGCCCCTAACCCCATGGTCGGGGCCGTCATCGTGCAAGAGGGGGCCATCATTGGCGAAGGCTTCCATCCTGGGGCCGGGCAACCTCACGCCGAAGTCTTCGCCCTGCGACAAGCCGGCGATCGCGCCCAAGGGGCCAGCATCTACGTCAGTCTCGAACCCTGCAATCACCACGGACGCACCCCCCCCTGTTCCGAAGCCCTGATTAAAGCCCAAGTCAGCAACGTCATCATCGGCACCGTAGACCCCAACCCCAAAGTGGGCGGAGAGGGAATCGCCCGCCTACAAGATGCCGGAATCAACGTTATCGTCGGAGTTGAAGAAGCCGACTGTCGCCGTCTCAACGAAGCCTTCTTCCACCGCATCACCCAGAAACGTCCCTTCGGCATCCTCAAATATGCCATGACCCTCGACGGCAAAATTGCCAGCCAAGGCGGCCATAGTGCCTGGGTTACCGGAACCGCCGCCCGGCAACGAGTCCATCAACTCCGCAGTCACTGCGACGCCATCATTGTCGGGGGCAATACCGTCCGCAAGGACAACCCCCATCTCACCTGTCATAACCACGCCCCCCAAAATCCCCTACGAGTCGTCATGAGTCGTCGCCTAGACCTCCCCCAAGATGCCCGACTCTGGGATATCAGCGAAGCCCCCACCCTCATCGCCACCGAAACCGGCGTCAAGCCCGAATTTCAGGACCAATTGCGCGATCGCGGGGTGGAGGTCATCGCCTATCCCCAACTCACCCCCAGCGTCGTCATGGCAGACCTGTATCAACGGGGCATGATGACCGTTCTCTGGGAATGTGGCGGGGTTTTAGCGGCCCGGGCCCTCTCCGAAGGCATGGTTCAGAAGGTCATGGCCTTCATCGCCCCCAAACTCATCGGCGGCGATTCGGCCCCAACTCCCCTAGCTGATTTAGGCTTCAATCAGATGACCGAGGCCCTTCCCCTCCAAAATTACCAATGGCATCCCATTGGTGAGGATTTGCTATTAGAGGGCTATCTTTGAAGGCAAGAGGCAATAGAAAAGACGTAGGGGCGACCACAAGGGTACGCCAGGGCGACCACAAGGGT
>SMDP01000180.1:7135-8781 GCA_012911965.1 Geitlerinema sp. P-1104 | reverse complement strand
TGCATGAAGTTGCTGCGGTACATCCAGACTTGAGTTAGGGTGGCCCCGGCAAAGTTGCCATAACTCAAATCCGCTCCTGAGAGGTCGGCAATCCAATCGTCATAGGTGCCAAACCGGCCATCTTCCCCGGCCCCATAGAACTGACTTCCCTGAAAACTGGCTCGGGTTAAAACGGCACTGCGAAAGCGAATCCCGGCTAAATCGACCCCATCTAAGACCAGGGTGAAGGGAACCTCCGTCGCCGCCTGGCCGAGATGGGTGCGGCTGAGATCAGCGGTGGGGAGTTCGCCACTGTGGTTGCTGAGGATGGTGGCGATCGCCCGCTGGGTGGCCCGCAGACGACGGGCGAGGAGGGCTTTTTCCTCCGCAGTTCCCCCATATTCTAGGGAGTCTAACTGAGTTTTCAGGGATTGGTTGAGACGACGCAGGTCAACAATGGCAGTTTTACCCTGGGAGGCGATCGCCTGTTGGGTCGCATCAATCAACTCCGGTTCCGTTTCTTGCCCTAATAAGTCCACCAACAAGGACAAGGCCCGGGGATCATTCAAGGTTCCCAGGGCCAAAATGGCATCTCGGCGGCCATCAGCGGCCCCAGCAGCGGGGGTCAGTTTATCCACCAGGGACAAGAACATCTGATTATCCTGTTCCTGAAACTCCCGTGAGTTGGCCTGTTGCTGAATATAAACCTGAGTTCCCACAAAGGTTCCCAACACCGCCGTCAGACAAAACAACAACACCAACAACAGAGTCGTGGCTGGGTTGCGTAACATCCAAAGCCAGAGACTCCCCCCCGCGCGAGGTTGGGGTTCCGGGTGCGGATAGACCACGATCGCACTGACGGCCTCTCCCTCCACCTGAGTCCAATGGCGATCGCGCTCTAACTCCTTCTGTTGCCAATCTCCATAGGGATTATCCAGGGCATCCAAAACATAGGTTTGTGCCAATCGGTCATGGAGGGCCCGTCCCTGGCGGTTAAACCGAGAGGCTAAGGCTTCCGCCAAGAGAATCGCCCCAGTCAGTCCCAGCAAGATGCCCAAATCTGGAAAGGCCCCAGTGACGCGCCAGAGTAGCCAAGCACTGCCCCCAAACACGCCCCAGCGGGCGATCGCCTCCCGTAGCATGATCTGAACCAGACTCGGCGGCCTCCCCTGACTATCCACCACCTTGACCCCAAACCAGCGTTTCGGGTCTGTTTGTCCGGTTTTAGAGAGTAAATAAATCTGCCAGCCTCCCGCCAACAGGGGCATCACCAGGGCCCCCGTCCAAAACAGATTGGTGAGGGGGGAAACATTGCGATTGGGTTGGCGCACAGGAAGGCTCAGAAGCCGCGCCATACGGTCTTCTGTAGCCGCTAAAACCGGACTCAGGGGAACCGGCTCACCAATCTCCCGTTGCGTGGCGTAAGCACCAAAGCCATAGGGAATCCCGGCACTCCCCACAATGAAGGAGACTTCCACCACAAACGCGCAGCCCCGACGCACCAGAATCGGGAGTTGTCGCACCGTACTGCGCCACCAGGGTGACAGACGTTGTGGAGTGATAGGAGTCGAAGGGCTTGCCATAGAAGAACCGGATAGATGGCGGGACGGGATAGTTTGCTCTCAATTGTCTTCTAACAAGGGTATCAGCGATCGCCCCCAGAATCG
>SMDP01000180.1:0-6889 GCA_012911965.1 Geitlerinema sp. P-1104 | reverse complement strand
GCTAAATCCTCAATCTCGTCATCTAGGATATCTTCAAAGGAGGAGACATGGCGGCGGGGAAAAATCCAGAGATGGAAGGGGGAGAGGGCAGCATAGGGGATAAAAGCCACGAAATACTTGCTTTCATAAACAATGCGATCGCCCGCCTTAAGTTCTTCAGCTAACGTTCGACAGAAGATACATTCCCCCCAATCATCAAAATAGCGAATTGCCTCCTGAGTCCGTAGCCGCAGTTGATTGGGCACAATGGGAGTAGCGGCAATCTGGGAGTGAGGATGTTCGAGAGAGGTTCCTGCACCTCGTCCATGATTTTTGAAAATGACAATGGTGGAAATCCGAGGATCTTTACGCAGGTGGCGATAGCGTTCCCGATACATCCGCAGCACATCAGCGATATCTGCTAGGGAGAGTAAGGCCAGAGTTACATTATGGCGAGGATGTTCAATGATCACTTCATGAATCCCCACCGCCGTTAGAGATCGATAGATATTGCCCCGCTGTCGCACCACCTCACCATCCGGGGACAGGGCTGGAAACTTGTTTAACACCGCCCGCACCCGCCAACCGCGATCATCCGAGAGAATCGCCGTTTCTACCCCAGTCCGGGCCTCATTCCCGGCACAAAAGGGGCAGTCCTCACGATAGGGGGGTAAATCCGCCGGGGCTGGCCGCTGTTGATTAAACTCATCCGGGCGATGGGCGCGATCGGTGGCAATAATCACCCAATCTCGGGTAATGATATTATGGCGCAGCTCATTCATCAGTTTGGTTGAAAAAAGATTCGGCTATAGAATAGGGTGGCACAATTACCCCGTTACCTGTACCCTGAATGCGTCAGATTATCCGTACCGACAACGCCCCTGCTCCCGTTGGCCCCTATAACCAAGCCGTCCTCGCCACAGGCAAACTCCTGTTTGTGGCTGGACAAATCCCTCTCAATGCTCAAGGTGAACTGGTGGCAACTGGGGATATTAACGGTCAAACTCAGCAAGTGTTAGAGAACCTCAAGGCAATTTTAACGGCGGCAGGTGCTAGCTTTTCGGATGTCGTTAAAACCACCGTTTTTTTGGCTGACATGAATGAATTTGCAGCGATGAATGAGGTTTATAGTCAGTATTTTGATGAAGCGAATGCCCCCGCTCGGGCCGCCGTAGAAGTGGCACGATTGCCGAAAGATGTTCGGGTTGAAATTGAATGTATTGCTATGATTTCTGGTGATTAGGATCAGCCCATCGTTTGGAAATACAGAGGATATTAGAACAGGATATTAGAACAGATGCCACCTGCTATAATATCCTCCTGTTGGCCATCGACTGGATTAGACAACCATCAACTGGTCTTCTGCCGTTAAGGCATTTTCCAACTGCTCAATAACCGGATTTTTATCTTGATAGAGCATAATTAAATGGTCTTTACTGCGGGTGATTGCAGTATAGAGTCCAGCCATTTCTTCAAACGCACGGTCTGGGTTTTTATGCTGTCCCAAGACTAAATCGACCCCTGCTAGAATCACGGCATCAAACTCAACTCCCTTGACAGCATTCCAGGAATCGACAATGACATAGGGACGATTGACGACATTACCACTGCGTTCTTGAGAACTTTTGGGAGCATGATGGTTTACTTCCAGTTTGGCTAACTCTTGACTGATACTGACTCGTAATTCTCGGGAACTGGGATAGGTTAAAATGCCGATAGACGATTCGGGACAGCCCTCTAAGGCCTGCTTAACCTGTTTGGCAATTTCTTCAGGCATTTCGGAGAAATTCATCTGAAGTAAACTGGGGCTAAGTCCGGAACTGCGATCGCCCTTTTTCTTAGGTTCAATGACTCGGTCAATGGGAGGGCTATTTTCACGCTTATCCGATTTCAATCCCACATTTTCTAGGGCTGGTTGAATAAAATGCCAACTCAATTCTAAAATTTCTGGAGCATTACGGTAGTTCACATCAAAAATCTGCGATCGCCCCACCACATCAATTCCCAACTGTTTCCACGTCCAACCACTATTACGACGATGGGACTGGCCATAGACAGACTGGGTATTGTCATAGACAAAAAATAACGAGTTAGTCTCAGGCTTCAACACCGCCAAAATAGTCTGAAACCACTCATCATAAAAGTCTTGAGCTTCATCAACCAAAATAGCATCGTACTTCAATCCGGACTCCTGTGCTGTTTTGACTAATTTCTTGCGAGAGTCCTCCTCTTGGTCTTCTCGATATTTGTACTCAAAGTGGCGATAGCTCCACTGGTGGAACGTACCACATTCAACGTTACACCCCTGTTTTTGCAAGCTTGACTCTAGCCAAAAGCGCATGAAGCGGTTATAAGATAAAACTAAAACCGAGTTTAAGCCCTCCTCCAAGATTTTACTTACCCGGTCTCTTAAGACTAAGGATTTTCCTGACCCGACCGCACCCCGGACTAGACTATGACCATTGGGACTAAAGTTACGCGCTTTGGCTTGTTCCTCATCTAACTGTTCTTCATGTAACCGTTGATTTAGGGTTTGCTGAAAATCAATCCATTGCATAACTGAATCCCCAAAATCGTAGATGCTCTAGGAAATTGCCCAAATCTTAGCTTAAAAAATTAGAGGGGGCAATGTTGAGGGGATTCTCTTAAAAAAACGTTAACAACTCAGCTCAGGCGGCTCTGCTGCCCCCGGAGTGTATCAGGGCAAAGCCCCGACAGGAGGATGACAAGGAGATGAGGAGGGAGACCGGTAGGACAAGGTGGGTCCCCAGCCGTCTGGCTGAACTGTGCCAGTTGCGGGAAGCGACCCCGATGGGCGATCGCCCTCACTCATCCTTGCGCTATACTCCAGGGTTTAATCATCGCCATTGCGCCACCACAACAAGGCGTTCTGACTCTTCATCTATCAGTCTGTTGTTCATATTCCATTTCCCTCCAAACTCCCATGTTGCAGCGTTTCTCGGTTCTTTCCCTCGTCCTGACTCCCCTGCTGGCCCTAACCGTCAGCCCTGTCTCTCAGGCCACTCCCCCTCGGCCGGCTGATCGACAACAAACCTGTGATCTCCTCGTCGCCGGTGGTGGACTCTCCGGAACCGCAGCCGCCTATGAAGCCCTACATCTAGGGAAAACCGTGTGTCTGACAGAAATCACCGACTGGGTAGGGGGACAAATCTCCGCTCAGGGAACCTCTGCCCTCGATGAACGGGATACACAACGGCAAAAGCTATTCTTTCCCCGAGGCTATCTGGCCCTACGCTCAGCCATTGAAGAGCATTATGGCATCCTCAACCCTGGTGGTTGCTGGGTGAGTGAGTCTTGCTTTATGCCCTATGACGGTCATGAACTTCTGTTTGAATTGCTCGAAGATGCTGCCAAACGGGGACGGGGTACCTTACATTGGTTCCCGAATACGGTAATTAAAGATGTCGCCTATAACCCTGACGGCAATCAAATCACCTCAGCCATCGCCATTCAGCATCAACCTCAACCCGATGCCCCTCCCCTCAACACTCTGCCCCTGTCGGCCACCATCGAAGATGCCTTCGGCTACGAAGACTCAGACCTATTTCAGAAAACGATTATCGAGTTTCGTCCAAAATTTACTGATCGCAATCCTAATTCCCCTGATTGGTATGTGATTGATGCCACGGAAACAGGGGAGTTGATTGGCTTAACCGATGTTCCCTACCGTCTCGGGATTGACCCCCGTTCATTCCTCGAACCCACCTCATCGAGTGAAACCAACGACCCTTACTGCACTCAGGGCTTCACCTATACCTTCGCCATGGAAGCCACGGAAGAGCCTCAGGAGCATAATCCTCCTGACTTTTATGAACAATATGAACCCTATTACAGCTATGAACTCGAACGGCTGGCCAACTTCACCCTGGTCTTTACCTATCGCCAAATCCATAGCATGAAGCCGGAGGAACCTCGTCCAGGGAATGTGCGGGAGTTCCCCATCTATCCAGGGGATATCTCCATGCAGAACTGGACTTGGGGCAATGATTACCGTCCGGGAACCTCGGAGGATAATCTGATTTATACCCGCCGACAACTTCAAGAGCGGGGACAGTTAGATCCCGGCGGCTGGTTGGGAGGCTTACGGACGGAAAGCCTACGCCGAGGCGAAGAGAACGCTATTGGTTTCTTCTATTGGTTGGTGCAGGGAACGACGGATTCTCAGTTGGGAGAGGGATTTAAGGAACCTCACCCCAATCATCGCTATTTGAGTGGTTTCGACTCCCCCATGGGAACGGCTCATGGCCTCTCGAAATATCCCTATATGCGCGAGGGACGGCGGATTATTGGTCGCCCCAGCTTTGCTCATCCCGATGGCTTTACGGTTTGGGAGGTGGATATTACGATGGCTGATTTTGAGGATGAGTTTTATGAGAATGCCCTGACTCCGGCAGCGTTGCGGCATTTGTGGGCGGTGTTGTCGGGGTTGGATGCGGCGGGGATTGCCTCTCGGGAACTGTCTCGGGAGCAGGTGACGCGGCGATCGCGGGCCACGCTCTTTCCTGATACGGTGGGGATTGGTCATTATGCGATCGATTTCCACCCCTGTATGGCCTTTAGTCCCCCAGAAGCCCCCGGCAACTACGAGCGGCCCGGGGAACGACGGGGCCAGGGGCGGGCGTTTCCTTTCCAAATTCCCCTACGGGCCTTGATTCCTCAACGTTTGGATAATCTCCTAGTGGCGGGTAAGAGTATCGCCACCAGTCACATTGCGGCGGCGGCCTATCGAGTTCACTCCTTTGAATGGTCTGCTGGGGCGGCGGCGGGAACGACGGCGGTGTTTGCCCTCGACCATGATTTGGCTCCCTATCAGTTGGTGGATAATCTCCCGTCCCCAGAACCTCAGTTAGAAGCTCTACAACGACAACTCTCGGACAATGGTAATCCGGTGATGTTCCCGGATACGTCAATTTTTAATAACACCTGGGACCAGTGGCGTTGATAAACTGGATATCTGCATAGTCCTTTAATTTGCCATTATGAGTTCTGCCTCCAGTTGTCGCTGTGAGAGTTCCCCGAGTCTTACCTCGGGAGACTCGTCACCGGAATTTCCTTGGGCAGAGTTTCGCCTCCTAGGATTGGTTATTGCCTGGTTTGGGGTGGGCCTGGTTCTCTCGCTACGGGAAATGTTGCCCCTCTGGGGGGAATGGGTGTGGTTTATTCCCGCCTATCTCTGGGTGGGTTGGGGAGTCCTAACGACAGCGGGCCGGCGACTCTTGAAGGGTCAGGCCCTGGATGAGAATTTCTTGATGACCCTTGCGACCCTCGGGGCGATCGCCATTGGGGAATTGCCCGAAGCCCTGGCGGTGATGCTGTTCTACCGCTTGGGGGAAGCGATTCAGGATGTGGCGGTCGATCGCTCCCGCGATTCAATTCGTTCCCTGTTGGAGATTCGCCCGGATATCGCCAACCTGAAAACCGCTGATGGTATAGAACCGGTCCCGCCGGAGTCGGTGGCGGTGGGGGCGGAGATTCTCATTAAGCCCGGTGAGCGGGTTCCGTTGGATGGGGAGGTTCTGTCCGGGGAGAGTTATCTGGATACCTCTGCCTTAACGGGGGAATCGGTTCCCCGTTCGGTGAAACCCGGTGAGGGATTGTTGGCGGGGTCGATTAACCAAACGGGGGCGTTGACGGTACGGGTGACTCGTCCCTTTGAGGAATCCTCTTTAGTGCGGATTCTGGAGTTGGTGGAACAGGCCCGCCAGCAGAAAGCCCCGACGGAGACGTTTATTAGTCGTTTCGCTCGTCGCTATACGCCGATTGTGGTGGCCTTGGCGGTGGCGATCGCCCTGATTCCCCCCATCTTTGTCGGCGATTTCTCGGACTGGGGCTATCGGGCCTTGGTCTTGTTGGTGATCTCTTGTCCCTGTAGTTTGGTGGTGAGTATCCCCTTAAGTTATTTTGCGGCCATTGGTGGGGCTGCGAAACGGGGAATTTTACTGAAAGGTTCGGTGTTTCTCGATCGCCTCACTCAAGTCTCAACTCTGGTCTTTGATAAGACGGGAACGCTCACGGAAGGCAGTTTTGAGGTGACCCAGGTTCAGGCAAACCCACCCTGGGATGAGGAGACTCTACGCCGTTACAGTGCGATCGCCGAGTCTCAATCGACCCACCCCATCGCTCAATCCATTGTTCGGGCTTGGACGGGCCCTCTCGACTGCCATCTCTTGCAGGGCGTTGAGGAAGTTCCCGGCAAAGGGGTGCGGGCTACCTTGACAGATTCAAGTGTCTGTGATATAGCCATTGGCAATGAACGGCTGTTTAAGGATTTAGGCTTAGACCCGTTGCCCGAGTCCTTAAGCCTGGGAACGCAGGTGAGAGTGGCGTTTGATGGGCAGGATGCGGGAACCCTTGAGGTGGCCGATCGCCTGCGAGAGGATGCCCCCCAAGCAATTCAGGCGTTGCGATCGCAAGGCATTGGGCATCTGGTGATGTTAACGGGAGATAGTCAAGCGGTGGGGCAAGCCGTGGGCGATCGCCTAGCCCTCGATGAGGTCTACAGCGAACTACTCCCGGAAGACAAAGCCAGTCTCCTAGAGCGATGGCTCGGTGCTCCAGGACGGCGGGGGACGGTGGTTTTTGTTGGAGATGGCATTAATGACGCGCCAGCCTTAGCCCTGGCGGATGTAGGGGTCGCTATGGGCGGTTTAGGCTCAGATGCCGCTATTGAAACCGCAGATGTGGTGCTTATGGATGATTCCCTGGCCAAGTTAGTGGAGGCGATCGCCCTCTCTCAACGCAGCCGCCGCATTGTCTGGCAGAATATCAGCCTGGCTTTCACGGTCAAGGCTCTGGTGATTGTCCTAGGAACGTTCGGTATTGCGGGACTCTGGGAGGCGGTAATTGCTGATGTCGGTGTGGCCCTGGTGGCGGTGGCTAATGCAACCCG
>SMDP01000018.1 GCA_012911965.1 Geitlerinema sp. P-1104 | reverse complement strand
ACGACGGTTGGCAATTCGATGGTGCATTCTAGCTACTTCAATTTGTGCCTTCTCCCAGTTTTGAGAACCCTTCTGTTAGCGTGCCGGAGGCATGGGGAATCGACTTCTCAAGGGGAGTCCATGTATCCCGACGCTGACATGAGCCGGTACAGCGCGGGACTTATAGCTCCCCGAACCCCTCAAAAGTTAAATTATGAGCCATCTCAGCGACCTACTTAACCACGCCATCGGACAACTGCGCCAACAGGGAACCGTTGATATGAGTCTCTGTGAGGCTGTTTTAGCTTGGGAACGCCGAACCCCTGAACGTAGCCAAGCCCTTGGATTAACCTCGTCTGAGACGGTTGAGGGCATTCAGGAGCGGTTAGGGCAACTGGCTGAGGTTTTAGATGAGTTGCTCGCAGGTTTGCCACTTCAGGGCCAGGAGCGAGTTCTGGAGAATCTCTGGCGCTTATGGCTACCTCTGGCGCGGCAATTGGCCCAGGTGCGGCGGGAGTCTTCTCGACCGATTGTACAAGGCATTTTAGGGGGCCAGGGGACTGGCAAAACGACCTTAGCCAGGGCTTTGAGCGTGATTTTAGGACATTTGGGTTATCGGACTCTGGGGCTATCTCTCGATGACCTCTATAAGTCCCACGCTGAACGACAACGACTGAAGGCTGACGATCCTCGACTGGTTCGCCGTGGCCCGCCAGGAACCCATGATGTGGAGTTGGGGTTGCAGGTGTTGCAGCAATTGCGCCGGGGAGAGTCCCCCGTGGCGATTCCTCGCTTCGATAAGTCGGCGTTTGCTGGAGATGGCGATCGCATGGCCCCGGAGGAGGTGGAGGGAGCGGATATTATTCTCTTTGAAGGCTGGTTTGTGGGGGTTGAACCGATCGATGCGAGCTGTTTTGAACGGCCCCCCGCTCCCATCTGCACAGCCGAGGATAAAGCCTTTGCTCGGGATTGTAATCAGCGCCTAGCGGAGTATTTGCCCCTTTGGGACTGTTGCGATCGCCTGATGGTCTTGTTTCCCGTCGATTATCGTCTTAGTCAACGCTGGCGACTTCAGGCCGAACATGATGCGATCGCCCAAGGGAAAGCCGGCCTCTCTGATGAGGAGATACGAGAATTTGTGGAATACTTCTGGAAAGCCCTGCACCCGGAATTATTTATCACTCCCCTGATTGCCCCTGAAGCCAAATCGGCCCTAGTTGTGACCCTAGAAGCCGATCATGGTATTGGCAGCATTCGCTGACGGGGAGGTTCTCGTCCTACCCCTGGGATCTTTAAGGTACTGATACGGGAACGGAACTGGTGGTTTCCTCACCATTAGCCGCCGCAATTTTATCCCGCAACGCCTCCAGGGCCCGCATATATTGTGGATCCCGTTCCGTCCCAATCAGAGTACGGTCCATACGCATCTCCTCGCGAATCTCCTCAGAAATCTCCTGTTCTATATCAGGGGGAATTCCCTCTTTATCGATGTCAATCCCATTGGGGGTTAAATAGCGAGCAATGGTCACCGCCAAGCCAGCACCATTACCCACGGGACGTACCGACTGTACCAGTCCTTTCCCAAAGCTAGTCGTTCCTACGAGGACTGCGCGATCGTTATCTCGCAAGGCCCCGGAGAGAATTTCACTAGCACTAGCCGAACCGCCATCAATCAGCACCACCAAGGGTTTGTCCGTAATGGCTCGACCATTGGCCCGTTGAACTTCTGCCACCCCTTGGCGATTCACTGTCGAGACAATATCTCCCTCATCGAACCACATCCGGGCAATCTCAATACTAGCTTGTAGCAGACCGCCGGGATTGGAGCGTAAATCCAGGATAAAGCCTTCGATACCTTCTTCCTCCAACTCCTGGATAGCGGCACGCATTTCATCGGTCGCCAGTTGACTAAACTGAGTCAGACGGATGTAACCGACACCTCCCGGTAAATCTGTTTTGCGAGTATGACGCACGGGGTGAATCTCAATCCGGGCCCGAGTGATGGGAAATTCTAACTCCTGTTCTCCCCGACGAATCGTCAGGACTACTTCCGTGCCGATACGACCTCGAATCAGATTGACGGCCTCATTAATATCCATCCCCTCCGTGCTTTGACCATCAATTTTGGTGATCACATCCTGAGATTGAATTCCCGCTTCAAAGGCTGGGGTTTCTTCAATGGGGGAAATCACGATCAGTTCTTCGGTCTCGGGATCCTGAGATAATTGGATACCAACTCCGGTCAATTCGCCCGAGGTATCAATTTGCATACTGCGAAACTCATCGGGATCCATAAAGCGGGTATAGGGATCATCGAGTTTTTCCAACATCTCCCGAATCGCATCATAGGCGACGTCGGAAGACTCATAGGAGCGATCAAGAAACTCCGTCCGTACAGCTCGCCAATCGACCTGATTAAAGGTGGCATCGACGTAGTTTTTATCAATAATTTGCCAAACTTCATCCACCAGTTCTTTGGGACTTTCCTGGAAGAATGCTTGTCCTTTTAGATGAATGCCGGCACCAATAATCGTCACCGTGCTGAGCATGACGACGGTTGCGCCAACGACCAACCCACGAGTTGCCATGTTGATCTGCCTTAACTTCAAAAGTGTAAAAAAATGTAAAAGTATGTCTGGATGCTGTTAGGCCCACTGTAACACAATCAAATTTGGGCGATCGCCACCCCGAGCCTATTCACTGACTGTCCTACCCCCCCCTTAATGTTAGCGTACCGGCGCTCCAAGCCCGGACAGCACCCCTCAGGGATACCGTCCAGGGCCATGGCGATCGCTCCTCTTAAGGATCAATCCAGCGGCCATCGGCCTTAATCAGGTTGATTAACTCAGCCACACCCTCAGCTTCGGGCACTTTTTTAATCTCCTCGCGACCCCGATAGAGAGAAATAAAGCCCGGCTGTTTACCCACATAACCATAATCAGCATCAGCCATCTCGCCGGGGCCATTGACGATACAACCCATCACAGCAATATCGAGTCCGGTGAGGTGGTTCGTCGCCTCCCGCACTTCTCGCAGCACATCTTCTAGGTTAAAGAGGGTTCGCCCACAGGAGGGACAGGCCACATACTCGACCATGGTTTTGCGTAATCCCAAGGCCTGCAAAATGCTATAGCAAACGGGAATTTCCTTCTCGGGGGCTTCCGTGAGGGAGACTCGCAAGGTATCACCAATCCCATCAGCTAAGAGAGTTCCAATCCCAGCGGTGGACTTAATCCGGCCATATTCACCATCTCCGGCTTCCGTCACGCCTAAATGGAGGGGATAGTCCATTCCTAGCTCATCCATACGACGAACCATGAGACGATAGGCTGCCAACATCACCGGAACCCGCGAGGCTTTCAGGGAAATCACCAGATTGTAGAAGTCCAGGGACTCGCAGATTTTGATAAATTCCAGGGCTGACTCCACCATCCCCTCTGGGGTATCACCATAGGTAAAGAGCATCCGTTCAGCCAGCGAGCCATGATTGACTCCAATTCGCATGGCCTTATTTTGGTCTCGTAGGGAAATGACCAGAGGTTCTAAGGTTTGGCGAATTTTGGCCCCGATTTCCTGAAATTCTTGGTCTGTGTACTCGCTGCGATCGCTTTTGGGCTTCTCGAAGACGTAGAGTCCAGGGTTAATGCGCACTTTATCGACATGTTTAGCCACTTCTAGGGCAATTTTCATGCCATTGTGGTGTACATCGGCAACCAAGGGCACATCTTGATAGGTCTGTCGTAGTTTTTGTTTAATCTGGGCTAGGGTTTTGGCATGAGCCATACTGGGAACCGTAACCCGGACAATTTCACAGCCAAGTTCATGAAGCCGCCGAATTGCTGCTACAGAACCCTCAATATCCATGGTGTCCTCGTTAATCATGGATTGAACCACCACGGGGTGTCCTCCCCCGATGATGATGTTACCCACGGGAACAGGACGGGTTTTACGGCGACGAATTGTGGTCTCGAAGGCAGCGACCGTTGAATCTGGAGAGGCTAGGTTGCTGGTGTCGTTGGAGGAGGGGGTAGGCAATGTTTGCATGAGTCCGATGCAGCTCGTTACGGTAGCCAGAAATCTGGTAATGGGTATATCTAGTTTTACCTTGCCACAGAAGGGGACCGTCTGACAGCGTTTGGGCCGGATTGCTTGATAGATATTGCCTGATGGTGGTCAAACCCCCGTCTGGGGCGATACCAGAAGGGGGCAACTTGCCCATGACGATCCTCTCCTAGTCCCGCCGAGGGCCACAAGGGTACGCCCCTACATTGCTTCTTACTATGACTGATCACGCTCCCCTGTCTGAGAACTTACCCAAGGCAACTTTGCTACTTGTGGACGACCGTCCGGACAATCTGGATCTGCTGTCACGGTTACTTTCCCGTAAGCAGTATCAAACGTACAGTGTTACCGATGGAGAGAAAGCGGTCAAGGTTGCCAAACAACTTCAGCCTGATTTAATTCTTTTGGATATCAATATGCCGGGAGTTGATGGCTTTGAGGTCTGTCGCCGTCTCAAGGCAGACTCGGCAACTGAGGGTATCCCCATCATTTTTGTGAGTGTTTTCGATGGTGTGCTCGATAAGGTAAAAGCCTTTGCTTCCGGTGGGGTGGATTACATTACTAAGCCGTTCCAATTTGCGGAAATCTTGGCTCGTATTGATAATCAACTTAAACTGAAGCAACTTCAGGAACAGTTAGAGGCTCAAAATGCTAAGCTTCAGGCGGAAATCCGCGATCGCGTGCAGGCAGAAGAGGCGCTTCGGCAAAAGGAACAGTATCTACGCTTAATTTTAGATAATATCCCGCAACAGGTCTTCTGGAAAGATACGAATTTGGTGTTTAAGGGCTGCAATAAAAATTGGTCTGATGCTGCTCAACTCGACTCTACTGAGGATGTGATTGGCAGGACGGATTATGATTTATTTAGCGATCCAGAGATTGCTGAGCAATTTCGAGTTCAAGATCGCCGGATTATTGAGACGAATAGCCCAGAGCTACATAGGATTGCTAAAAAGCAGAAGGCTGGAGCAGATGGTAGGCAGATTTGGCTCGATATTAATAAGTTACCTATCCATGATGAAAATGGCAATGTTATTGGTATTTTAGGAGTCCTAGAAGACATCACGCAACGTAAGTTAGCAGAAGAAGCCCTGCAAGTAGAAAAGCAAAAATCGGAGCGTTTATTGCTGAATATTTTACCGCAAGCCATTGTCGATCGCTTAAAGCGACTTGAGAGTGAGATCGCCGACCGTTTTGATGATGCAACGGTAATGTTTGCCGATATTGTGGGCTTTACGGCTCTCTCCTCTGAAATTTCCCCGGTGGAAGTGGTGAACCTCCTCAATCAAGTATTTTCGATGTTTGATCGTCTAGCTGATAAACATCGACTTGAGAAAATCAAGACCATTGGCGATGCTTATATGGTGGCAGGTGGGCTGCCAATTCCCCGCTCAGATAGTCCAAATGCTGTGGCAAATATGGCATTGGACATATTAGAAGCCATGGCACAATTCCAGCCTGAAGGTAACAAATCCTTAGAAATTCGTATTGGAATTAATACCGGTCCGGTGGTAGCTGGGGTGATTGGGATTAAGAAATTTATTTATGATTTATGGGGAGACACGGTGAACGTCGCCAGTCGTATGGAATCGACGGGTGTTCCGGGACGGATTCAGGTTTCCGAAAATACCTATTTACGGCTGCGACAGTCGTTTGACTTTGAGGAACGAGGACTCACCCCGATTAAAGGGAAAGGAACCCTAAGAACCTATTGGTTAGTTGGGCGAAAAGAACGGGGATAAACAGAAACAAACTAAGGGTTGCTTATCCAGGTAGTATTTCTCCATATTTTTTCAACACATCCGATTCTGTTTTGATTTTAACTTTAGTTAACTTTTTAATGATGTTAGGAAAAAAAAGGGGTATGATAACAGTGTTGGTATGAGGCGTCAGTTAGGATTGATAGGTCGGAAATAGTCTTAAGAGAATAAGATATATTCCCGATAGCTTCACAATTCACTGTACCTTCTTTCCCAGGATATGAGGTGAATTAGGATGTTTTCATTGAAGCAACAAAGAATTCGGACTTGGATTATTGGTGGCTATGCTGTTCCCATTGTACTCTCACTGCTGTCGTTCGTCATGGTTTGGGACAGCGTGCGGACGTTACAGGAAGAAGCGGAGCAAGTTGAGGAATTTATTGAAAATGATCGCATTGTCGATCGCCTAGAGTTGAATGCCCAGGTGCTTTCGCGAACCTTACGCGGTTACCTGCTAGATCCGAGTGCTATCTCCGTGACGACGTACAATGAGGCGCGGCAGAATTTCTATGCAGATGTGCCACTACTGCGGGAACGGTTTCAGGGACGGCCAGAACTCCAACAGTTGGAGGAGATGGTTGAGTCCATTAATCAACTTGTCGAAACCCACCGTAGCATTTTTCTTCAGGTTGAGGCCGGTGATCGCGATGGGGCAATTCAGAGTTGGACAGAACTGCGAGGACGGGCCCAGGCCGAGGAGATTCAAGCCCTATTTACGGACTTCAGTGAACGTGAAAAAGCACAGGTCTTAGAGAGTCAAGTCTCCCAGCAGGAGTCTCTACAACTGTTGCTGGCTACGACTATTGCCTTTACCCTTTTGACCTTGGGGGTCTCTAGTCTCGTAGGGGTCTGGGTCATTGGCCGCATTACCCGACAGATGAATGAGGCGGCCAGTTCCGTGGCTAGTTCCTCGATGGAAATTGCGGCCACCATGGAACAGCAAGAACGGACAGCAAGCCAGCAAGCGGCGTCGGTGAACGAAACCACCACGACTATGGATGAACTGGGGGCTTCGGCCCGTCAGGTCATGACTCAGGCAGAATCGGCGACGGGAAGTGCCAATCAAGTCTTAAGTCAAGCCGATAATGGGACTCGTGCGGTAGAAGAAACCCTACAGACGATGTATTCCCTCAAAGACCGGGTGTCGGCGATCGCCCAACAAATCTTACGCTTGAGTGAACAAACCAACCAAATTGGCAACATTTCCAATCTCGTCAGTGATTTAGCCAACCAGACCAATATGTTGGCCCTCAACGCAGCGGTGGAAGCAGTGCGAGCGGGGGAACATGGTAAGGGCTTCTCAGTGGTCGCCAGTGAAATCCGGAAACTGGCCGATCAGAGCAAGAAATCCGCCGAGAAGATTAACACCCTCGTCGAAGACATCCAGAATGCCATCAATACTACGGTCATGGTGACCGATGAAGGGACCAAAAGCGTTGAAACGGGGGTGAACGTCAGTCAGAACACCTCTCATGCCTTTGCGGGGGTTCGAGAGGGCATTAACCAAGTGGTGATGAGTAACCAGCAAATTACTCTCACCCTCAAGCAACAGGTGAATGCAGTCGAACAGGTCATTGAAGCCATGACCGTCCTCAATGTAGCAGCCCAAGAGACCGCGACGGGGATTACCCAGGTTAAAGAAGGAACCCAACGGCTCAATCAGGCTGCTGTCTCTCTCAAGGACTTGGTTTAAGAACTGGGGGTTTCTGAGGGCGATTCCATTGGGGGGGGAGTTGAGGCGCGCGGGGAACGCCCAATTCCCAGGGCAGGCAGTACGGTCTCCTTGAGATAGGAGGCGATCGCCACCAGTAGAATAATTAGCACTGCCCCGATGCCAATGGGACTCGGAACCCAGAAATCCACTTCCAAATGTTGAGTTTCTCCCGGTTCCAGGGGCCAAATCAGGGTGGTCTTCTCAAACCTGGGTGAGTTGGGTCCAGACACGGCGGCGAGTTTGGCCCCCCAGGGGGTAATAAGGCGGAAGCTCACATCCACAAGCCCCGTGGGACTAATCAGCACATTCCCCTCGCTGGAGAGGACCCCCAAGGCCCGCAGGTCCACATCCAGGGCCAGGTGATTGGAGATGGCGAAAATAAAGTTTTGTTGATCGAGGGCCAGATGGGTTTCTAGTTCAGGAATCTCCTGGACTTGTTCCGGGGTGAGGCCGTTCTGCTCAACGGGGTTAAAGAACTGTTCAAACTTATAGACTAGGTCATCCCCATTATTGAAGGGAATGACGACTCGCCAGCGGCGATCGCCCATTTGTTGAGTATAGCCTTGCAGCGATCGCGCCCGTCGTTTCAGGCTCTGAGTCCAACTGTCCACCGTGGTGCGGCTGAGGTTGACAAACCGTTGCGATAAGGTCACATCCTGGACAATTTCCCCATGGGTTTGGCTGTCGAAGTGAATCCCCACATCGTAGCGGACACATCCTGACAGCAATAGGGCGGCGATGATGGCGACGACGAGAGTTCGCGATCGCCGCACCCGAGCCAGTAGCCAGAACAGGGCCGCTGCGATCGCCGCATAGACTGGAGTAAAAACAGACTTCACAAAATTCACAAACTTGAACAGGAGTAGTTTCCTTGATTTTACGCCTTTCTGGGGCAGGGCCAAGCTTTTTCCCAGTAGATTGCTCTCGATCAGCTTTGCCAAACTCGAAGCGACAATGCCAGAATAGAAAGACCCTTTAAGATCCTCTTCGCTCCTTACCGCCCCAGTCATTACTCGTCTGCCTTCACCGCAGCCCCAAAGACTTATGAACGTTTCCGGAAGACAACTCACCGTCTATGTGCTTCTGTTAAGTCTGGGAGGGGTTATCGGTGGCCTGGTCAGTCGCCAGGGTTGGGACCTGACCTCTAACCCCTCTAACCCTGAGTCTAGCTTGAATTTAGACCCCGTGATTTTGCAGCCAACCCAATGGCACGTTAACCCATCCCCAGAGGAGATTGACAGTCATTTAAACAGCAGCCCCAACTTCATTGCTAGAGCCGCTGAACGAGTCGGACCGGCGGTAGTGCGGATCGATGCCACTCGTCGCATTAGTTCCCGTAGTCCTAACTCTCTACCGGATCATTTGTTTCGGCGCTTTTTTGGCGAGGAGTCCCCACGACCGACGGAGCGCACCGAACGAGGCACTGGGTCAGGCTTTATTCTGGCTCCCGATGGACAAATCCTCACCAATGCTCACGTGGTTGAAGGAGCCGACGTGGTGGAGGTCACCCTGCGGGACGGCCGTAAGTTTGACGGCCAGGTGATGGGCCGGGATGCGTTGACAGATGTGGCGGTGGTGAAAATCGAAGCCGTGGGATTGCCCACCGCTACCTTAGGCTCTTCGGACAACTTGGTGGCTGGTCAATGGGCGATCGCCATCGGTAACCCCCTCGGCTTAGATAATACCGTTACCGTCGGCATTATTAGCGCCACCGGGCGATCAAGTGCCCAGGTGGGAATTAGTGATAAGCGAGTTCGCTTTGTGCAGACCGATGCGGCCATCAATCCGGGTAATTCTGGCGGTCCGTTACTCAATGACCGAGGTGAAGTGATTGGGGTCAATACCGCCATTCGGGCCAACGCTCAGGGCTTAGGCTTTGCCATTCCCATTGAAACCGCCCAACGCATCGCTGAACAGCTCTTTGCCACTGGGAAAGCCCAACATCCTTTTCTCGGGGTGGAAATGCTAGACTTAACCGCTGAAATTCTGGCTGAAATTGAACGCAATCCTCAGGTCAACCTCAATTTAACTCAAGATCATGGCGTTCTTGTGCGCCAGGTCCGCCCCAACTCTCCCGCCGCCCGCTCAGGAATCCGCGTTGGCGACATTATCACCCGTATTGATGGGCAGATTGTCGATACCGCGTTGGATGTCCAGGCGGCGGTGGAGCGATCGCAAGTGGGTCAGCGGCTACCCATCGAAGTGCTGCGGGACGGCGAGCTGCTCACAATTCCCGTCCGTCCCGAGGCCATGTCCGAACACGACAGTTTTGGCTAGTCAGCTTCAGTCGCAACGGGGGCTATCCCCCTCGGGACTGTCAACTTGGGAAGCTTGGTGGTCAAGTTCCATCCGTTGTTCCATTTGGCGGAGAAAATAACCCGTCATCATCGCTGAAGCCAGCATTCCGGCCATATTCTCGCGGTCTGTGGAGATTTGGACATTAAACTCTTCGGACGGAAGCACGCCGATGAGTCCTTGGACATTACGAGAGATGATGTCCTTGATTTCTGGACTTGCCGACTTGGCGACCCGGGCCAGAATGTCTGGGGATTGGTGTTGCAGATAGGCGAGAAGTTGATTACTAACCTCCTCACTTTCTTTCATCTGAGCAAAAATTTCTGGGTCGAAAACCATGAGCGTCTCAGTTACGTCGGTGGATCAACAGTGGATGAACCTTAGAGCAAACTTGGATCAAACAATGTGGCTACGTCTTCCAGTGTAGGCCATCGCTCTACCCCTTGGCGATAATATCAAGGGATTGGACCGTCCCTTGCAGTTGAAAATATTGGTGGAACTTATCCGTTAGGCGCAGTTCATAGGAGCGGCCATCAGGAGACTTGCGGCGACGGACTAGTCCCAGTTCCATGAGATCTTTGACTTGTTGATAGGCGCCTGAGCCACGGAGTTCGACAAGATCCGACTGAAGCAGGGGTTGCTTGATGGCGATCGCCGCTAGGGTGCGTTGGGCCCCCACCCCGAGTTCCGCTGGAACCAAGTCTAACATCACATCTTGGAAACTTTCCCGCAGTTGCAGGCTATATTGACCCTTGAGTTCGACAATTTCCAGGGCGCTATCTCGTCGAGCGTAATCATCCATCAATTCCAACAGGGCTTCTTGCACTTGGGGGCGATCGCAGCCAGCACAGTCGGCTAACTGGCTCAGGGATAGGGCCTGTCCTTTCAAATATAAAATTGCTTCTAAGACGGTCGCTAAGCGCCGCTGGGGCTGTTTCTGAGTTCGTTTCATAGGGTTCGCTGCGGGCCACAGAGTCTCACGGGACTGGCGTAGTTGTCGATTATAGGCCGTCTGCTGTCGAGGGGGGACATCTCCCTGGGGAACTCAGCTACTAAGGTGAGGGGTTGGGCCGGGGTTTTGAAGCTACCGGTTAGGATGGGTCTTGGGTCATGGCTTTGTGATGCGGGGGTTGACAAGGGGCGATCGCCCCTAACTTTTTCCAGTATAAGAGAGGGATAGAGTGGCCCGGAGACAACAATCAGGACGCCCCCGAGGGGACATCCTGATTGGAGAAGAGCGAGGATGCAGTTGGCTTAACGGTTCACCCGAGTCAGTAACACCCCTTGACTATCGCTGAGGGTGAGGGTTCGTAAATCACTAATGTCTACCCCTGGGGAGGTGAGGGCAATTTCCCACTCCTCTAAATCCAGTTGTAGCCAATCCCCTAAGGTGACTGTGAGGGGATCACCGCCCATGTGAGTGGCGATCGCCACCTGTTCGCGTTCATCGGGACTGGTGCGCAGTCCATAATAGAGCGTCGCCATCTCTTCATCAATATGATTAAAGCGATCGCGAGCGCCAAAATTCTCCCGCAACCAGGGCCGCGCTAACCGGAACTGTCGCAGTTGCCGATTGTAGTCCGTCTGTTGCGGATCTAAAAACTGCTCATGGTTCCAGACATTGCAAATCTCATGGGCATCTTCCATAAAAGCCGTAGCAAACTCCTTCAGTTTACCCACATCCAACTCTTGCAGAATCGGTGACTTCTCCGACACATTGAGTTTTTGGAACTCAGCGGCTGAGGTGATCGTTTTAGCTTCCTCCTGCATTGCCGTTGAATCAGACTCAGTCCCTAAATGGCGTTGACAAATATGGGCCACCTCATCCAAGTCATAATCTGTTTCCTCAATGGCGTGTTGCAAGCCCCGCATAAACTGCCGCAACTCACCCACTTTCTTAAATCCCATGCGTTTAAGCCGGGGAAAGATGCCCGAGAGGTCATACACTTCTGGTTCAACTTGCCAATCGAGGAATCCCGCCTCTTCGGCGACAACTTTCACCCCGTAGCGATCGTCAGTATTACGCAAAAAGCCCCAAGGCGCGCGCATGGTGCAGTTAATAAAGTCCATCGGTAGGCCCGGACTAAAGCCATAGACCAACATCGTAATTGCCGGGTTGTCGTAAGCACTATTCAACACCTCCGGCAAGGTTTTACCCAAATTCCAATTAATAGACATCTCTGGGTCAACTTGAGTTCCGCGCCGTAGCGTATCGTGATTGCCGCAGCCGGTAATCCAATTCGCCCCCACCTGCATCACTTCACAAACCCGCTTCCATTTTCGGCTCCAGAACTTTTGTAAACTGGGAGTATTATGGGCAAACACCAACGGGCCCCATTGGAAACTTTCAGGCAAAAACTCGATAATATCTCGATAGGTAGAAATCTCTTCCCAACCCTCTGCTGGCCAAGGGCGACCATCTTCAAAAATGGTAAAGGGGTAGCGACAACTACCAGCAATCTCCTGAGGAACCTGAGCCATTTCTTGCAGGTAAACATCATCATATTCCACCCGCCCGGACATAGGATTGAAGTATTTGAAATCCTGAGCACCATCAACACGAATGCCGTCAACCCCAGTATCAGACTTACGGCGCTGCATTTCTAGAAGAATTGCCCGCACTCCTGGGTTTTGGTGGTTGACATCTTGCCCATACATATTCGGTCCTTTCAAAAAGCGACCATTGAGGAGATTGAGGGCTTGGTTATCGGCATGGCCATAGACAATATCATAGACCACTTGAATCGGTCCGGTTGAGAAGTTATGCAGAGTTTCAACAAACTCCACAACTTCATCAGGACGTTGAGTTTCTAAGACCGAAGGGTTTGTAGCGGCCATGCCAAAAATGACAATGTCATAGCCCCAGTTTTCCGTGTCGGGTTTCTTGAGTTGCACCCGAATTTCATCAGATTCATGTTCAATCGACTCACTATCTGGGTCCATGCGCAGACGATCTTCGTCACTACAGGAGAAAAATCCCTGACCATGATCCCGATGACCGAGATATTCAACAGTGGGTTCAATGGGGAGTAATTGTACGGCTTCATAGCCGACATAGTTTTCCTCAGCGGGGGTGAGCGTTTCCCCCTTGGCGAGTTTGTCAGAAATCCGCTGAAAGAGTTGGGTTAACCCCGAGAGATAGCCGTTGGGGGAGGCGGTGTTGACATGAAGCTGCAAGATATTGGTAGGTGGTTTGACTTTGACGGGACTACCATCGTCAGTGCGGAATTGTTGGAAATAGTCCATATCGCGGCGATCGCGTTGGAGTTTGTCGCGATCGTAGAGTTCTGCGGGGGCATAGACCCCATAGGGCAGAGAATCCGCGAGAAAGTCACCGATGGTGCTGATATCGTTGTCATAGTCGAGATAACGCAGCCAGTAAAAGGAGCCGAAGCGGTTCGCATTCCCGGCTTTCATTCCCGACAACACAGCCCACATATATTCTCCGTCCCGCTCTAGGTTCACATACTCGCGACGGAAGGTGACGGTTTGCAAGTCTTGGCTGGGATGGATGTCTTCGAGGGGGGTGAAGATTTCCAGATAGATGTTTTTCGGTTGAATCTCTCCCGGACTGAGTTCAGGAACCCAAAAGCCAATTTCTGTTAAGCCATCGGGGCGATGGTAGGCCCCTAAACGGCGAGCAATCTGTTGGGATTTGTGAAAAATCGTCTCATCTGAGGCTTGAACCGCCTGCACCCAATCCAAGAGTTTTTGGGTTTCATCGGCAACAAGAGTAATTTCAGCAGCGCGACGAGTGGTTGTAACCATAAGTTTTTAGGGTGAAATGATTGTTCAAGAATTGTCTAAGACGGAATCCGCATAGCACCGATCCCTTTTGTTCCTCTCTTTCCCTCGTTCTCCCCCTCGTCCCCCTCGTGACTTGGCTGGAGCCAAGTCATGCTCTTGGGGAGGCTCTGCCTCCCGAGTGCAGGCGGCAGAGCCGCCTAAGGCCCGTGTCATGGCTGGAGCCATGGCACGAGGAAAGAGGAAACAGAGGAAAGAGGAGGTACAACGAGAACAGGGATTAAGCGTCAGGCTTATATTTAAAGACCATGACACTCAGTGGGGGTAAACACAGGGGTAGGGCCTGATGCCATTTGGGATTCGACCACTCTACCGTGGCTTTTCCTCCCCCATTGCCCATATTGCTACCGCCGTAGCATTCGGCATCACTGTTAAAAATCTCTTCATAGAAACCGGCCTGGGGAACGCCAATCCAATAGTCATGATGGGGAACCGGCGTGAAGTTGCAGACAGTGACCACAAACTCATCGCTGTATTGGTCTTTGCGGATAAAGGAGACGACGCTGTTGTCGGCATCGTTGCAGTCAATCCATTCAAACCCCTCGTCAGAGAAGTCCTGAGTATAGAGGGCCGGTTGGCTGCGATAGATCCCGTTGAGGTCTTTAAAGAACTGCTTGAGTTTCTGATGAGACTCCTGATTAAGTAGATCCCACTGCAAATCGCCCCAAGCATTCCATTCTTTATGTTGCCCAAACTCCATGCCCATAAACATGGTCTTTTTGCCGGGATGGGTAAACATATAGCTGAATAAACAGCGCAAGTTGGCAAACTTCTGCCAATCATCGCCGGGCATCCGGTCCCAGAGGCTGCCTTTGCCGTGAACCACCTCATCATGGGATAACGCCAACATGAAGTTCTCGCTGAAGGCGTACATCAAACTAAAGGTGACATGGTTGTGGTGATAGCGGCGATGGATAGGATCTTCGCTGAAGTAGTCCAGCATATCGTGCATCCAACCCATGTTCCATTTGAAGTTAAAGCCTAAGCCGCCGAGATAGGTGGGCCGGGAGACGAGGGGCCAGGCGGTGGATTCTTCGGCAATGGAGAGGATGCCGGGATAATAGCCAAAGATGAGATAGTTCAGTTGCCGTAGGAAGTCGGCGGCTTCGAGGTTTTCATGGCCGCCGTAGCGGTTGGGAACCCATTCGCCATCTTTGCGGTTGTAGTCGAGGTACAGCATCGAGGCTACGGCATCGACGCGAATACCATCAATGTGGTACTTGTCAAACCAGAAGAGGGCGTTGGAAACCAGGAAGTTGCGGACTTCGTGACGGCTGTAGTTAAAGACGTAGGTTCCCCATTCTTTATGTTCGCCTTTGCGGGGGTCGTCATGTTCGTAGAGGTGGGTTCCGTCGAAGTAAGCTAGGCCATGGCTATCTTTAGGGAAATGGCCGGGAACCCAATCGACAATGATGCCGATGTCGTTGGCGTGACATTGGTCGACGAAGTACATGAAGTCTTCGGGACTGCCGAAACGGGAGGTGGGGGCGAAATAGCCGGCGACTTGATAGCCCCAGGAGCCGTCATAGGGATGTTCGGCGACGGGGAGGAGTTCGATGTGGGTGTATCCCAGGTCTTTGACGTAGGGGATGAGTTTGTCGGCGAGTTCTCGGTAGGTGAGGAAGCGTCCTTCGGGCTTCTCGGAGACGCGCACGACTTCGCCGCTGTCGGGGGGATGTTCGGCGCCGGTATGGAGCCAGGAGCCGGCGTGCAGTTCGTAGACGGAGATGGGCTGGTCGTGGGGGTCTCGCTGACGGCGTTGTTGTATCCAGGCCTCATCTTGCCATTGGTACTGGTTGAGGTCTACGACTTTGGAGGCGGTGTCGGGCCGGACTTGTTGGCCAAAGCCGTAGGGGTCGGATTTGAGGTAGATGTGGCCTTGGGGGTTTTTGATTTCGTATTTGTAGAGGGTTCCCGAAGGGAGTTGGGGGATAAACAATTCCCAAATTCCGGTTTCGGTGCGCTCCATTTGGTCTTTGCGACCGTCCCATTCGTTGAAGTCGCCGACGATGGAGACGTTACGGGCGTTGGGCGCCCAGACGGCAAAGTAAACGCCGGCAATGCCGTTGATTTCTGTGGGGTGAGCGCCGAGTTTTTCGTAGATGCGATGGTGGTTGCCTTCGGCGAAGAGGTAGCGGTCGAAGTCGGTGAGTTTTGGGGAGCGGAAGGCGTAGGGGTCGTAGAAAACTCGCTCGCGATCGCCCTCTTTGACTTTGAGTTGATAGTTTTTCAGTTCTGGGGCTTCAATTTCGCATTCAAAGAAGTTGGGATGATGGACGCTGTGCATGGGGTAGCTATCCCGCTCTTCAGGGCGAATCACCCAGGCAGCATCGGCTTTGGGGAGGTACGCTCGCACGACCCAGGCGCTTTTGCCGTTGTTGTCGGAGAGTCGGTGAGAGCCTAAAATCTCGAAGGGATTTTGATGTTGATTGTTGGTAATTTTTTGGATTTGTTCGGCGGTAGTTGTTGTCATAAGGGTTGAGATAAGTTTGAGTGTAGGTGAACAAGCCAAGGCAATATGATCCCCTGGGTTTGAATCAGGAGATCACCCCTAAATTTTAGATTTAGGGATAGTTTTTTAAAGTCTCTAGGTCTGGGTCAAGGGGTCTGTCGGGGCCAACGATTGTTGCCCCTCCTTGATTAAAACTCGACGCTGATAGTGCTATTGTTTTCAGACAAATTTGTTTTTGTCAAGGCGCAATCGAGAGGAATCCTCAACCTTTAATGTAAACTTTAGATTTGTTGAGGTGTGAGGATTTATAGGCCAGTCTACCGTTAAGTTGCCATTTTCAAGGTAGGATTACCTCTATCAAGAGATAGAGTTGTGTTAAGATTTGCGTTCAATGCTATCGTAAACCTCTTCGACTTTCTCGATGGTTTCGTCGGGATCTTGTTCTGCGGCCCGTTGAACGTAGTTAATTTTCACTTCTTGGACGACGTTCGAGATCAGGTTCTGTAATTCATCGAGGGTGGCTTGGTCTTGGAGTTCCTGACGTAAGGCGGTTTGGAAGCGATCGGTGAGGTCTTCAAAGCGTTCTCGCCCGAGTTCGTCGGCATAGGCGTTGGCGAGGGTTTCACAGGTGGCGTTGGCGAGGTAGTTGGCTAATTGATCGCTGACATCGGTGGGAAGATGACCTAAGGCGGGAACTCGTTCAACGAGTTCGACGAAGGCAGATTCTCGTAAGGCTTCGGAGAGGGAATGGTTGAGGAGGGATTTGAGTTCGGGTTGTACTTGGGGGAGAACTTTGTAAATGGTGAGTTCGAGGAGGCGATCGCTGATGCGTTGGAGACTATTGATATCACCGACGGCGACATAGTCTGAGGGATTGAGTAAGCCACGCGCGAGATCCCCGTTTTCAATGGATTCTTGCAATTGGTTGAGGGTGCGGATGGTGACAAATTCGGAGATATGATCGGACAGGTAAATACCTGGTTCATGAATCATCTGGGAGAGAACATATTCGATGTTGGCGACTTTTCCCTGATGCAGCCGCACGGTGACGGGGAGAATCCGCAGCCAACGCCAGACGGGGATGAACAGAAACCAGTCGTACCAACGCCGCAACATGGCATCAAACCAGGTTAGGCCGACACGACGGCGGGAGGCGATGAAGGTTAGGACGAGAAATTCTAGGGCGAAAAAGCCAATAAACCAGATATCAATGCGCCAATACGCATCGTAGGGTTGTCCGTTGTCGTCGATTTGTCGGTAGTAGTTGGTGGCCAGCAGGGGAATGATTTTGGTTTGGAAGAAGTTGAGTTCGCTGGTTGCGTCGTGCGATCGCAAGTAGTCAGTGGTCCAAAATTCTCGAAAGGCGACGGTGACGGAGTCTTGATTGAGGCGATCGGTAATGCGACGTTGCAATTTGGCAAAGGTGCTAAATTTACCTGAGGCAATGAAGGGGTTTTCGTCGATGAGAGCCTCACTTTGTTGGCGCAGCCGTTGTAGGGAGACTTGCACTTCGGGAGTATCGAGTTCGGCTTGGGAGACTTGGTTGAGGAGGCGATCGAAATTTTGTCGGTATTGTTCGGTTTGGGGATGAGGTTCTATGCCTTTGACGGGGTCATAAAGTTGTACGACTTGGGGAAGATAGCGAAGATAGATGTCCCGCAGAGGCACATAACTGGCATTAAACAGGGCTAACACTAAATTCAGCAGAGCGAGAATAGCAGTCGATTTTATCCAAATTGACATCCACCGTTTGTCGGGGAGCAAAGGCGTATTCATGAATCTCAGTGAACGATTATTATAAACAGGTTAAAAAGAAGAATAAGTAGAGACACGGGGCGATCGCATCTCTACTTTGTTGGGGGCTATGTCCCGGAACTATTCGACCGGGGCCAGCCTTTAAATGATACCCGGTCCTTTGCCACGGTCGTCGTGATCGGCTTCGAGTTTACCGGCTTCGTTGGTTTGGTTAACGGTCTTGCGTTCCTCGGCCCGCTCGGCTTTGAGGGCTTCCTCTTTCTCGCGTAAGTCACCGCGTTCTTCGTAGTACATTTCCGGCTCGACGGCGTAGTTATTGGCCATGCCTTCGCGGTCTACGGTGTAGCCTTTGGTGGTGTCGAGATGCCCTTCAGCGGGGTTTTTGGGGGGTTCTGGGGTTTTCTTGAAGTTGTCCCCTTCTTGTTCCATGCGATCGCTCACTTCGGGAGGGGTGATGTGGCGATCGTAGTTGGCGGCTTGTTGGTTGATATTTTGGTCGGTCGTCATAAAATGGAACTCCAATGAATGGTCAATTTTTAGAGATGTTAATGTAAGGCTCGACTGAGGAGTCTTAAAAGCCCGAAACAATGTTTTAGATTACTGATTCGTATCAATATCAGGAACGACATCGGGGCGTTCTTTGTCTTCCCAACCGGGCGGACGTTTGGAGTTGTACCAGGCCAGGGAGCCTAGGCCGACTGCTGCGATGAAGCCGACAACTCCGATGATGACACCTGAGATGGGATAGGAAAAGGCTTGTTCAGCGCCTGTCGTTAAGAAGTAAGTCATAGGTAGGTTGCTATTAGGGTTTCGTGTTTACCGTTACTACCCATACTAGGGTAGGAAACGGGGTCAGTGCATCTACCTAGGAGTAGAGGTTTAGCAAAAATACGGCTCAGCCTTTGGTTAGAGTCCTTGGTTAACGGCAGATCTTGGGTTAAAGTAGCCAAGATGCGAGTGGGTTGGACGAGATCCCGGCGATCGCAGTGACCGATTCACGATCGAGCAACATCAAACTAGCGGGCCTCGCAGGTTCCATTCAGAGATCATCCATGACGGCTATTTTGCAAGAAATCCAAACTCGTCTCGTTCAACTCATTGGTGAGGCATTTCAGTTATTACCCGCGCTCCTGGTAGCCCTGATCATTCTGGCGCTGACGAAATGGGGGGCAAAGAATTTTCAACGGGTGGTTTATCAAGGCGCTCGCCGTCTATTACGAAGTCGCTCCCTACAGTCGTTAGTGGCGCAAGTGAGTTATGTTGCTGCGTGGGTGACGGGGATTCTAGCGGCAGCGGTGATTGCCTTTCCCAATTTGGGATTGGGAGACATTGTGGCCCTACTCGGTTTAGGTTCGGTTGCCATTGGTTTTGCCTTTCAGGATATCTTTAAAAATTTCCTGGCGGGGATTTTACTGTTGCTGCAAGAACCCTTTGAACTCCATGATCAGATTATTGTGGGTGATTTTGAGGGAGTCGTCGAAGAAGTGGCGATTCGCTCAACGCAAATCCGCACCTATCGCGGTGAGCGGGTGTTGATTCCCAATTCGTTTGTCTTTACCAGTCCGGTAGAAGTATTAACGGCATTTTCCTCTCGGCGCACGGATTTGGCGATTGGGGTGGATTACAATACCCCGTTACCGATGGCGGTTCAGGTCTTAAAAGAGGCTCTCGATGGGGTTGAGGGGATTATGGCGGAGCCTGAAGTGGAAGTGGATGTGGTGGGATTTGGGGATAGTTCGATTGATTTGTTAGTCCGCTACTGGACGTTACCGCAGCGAGTGGAAGTGCGGCGGGCCCAAACGCGGGTGATGATTGCCCTCAAGGCGGCCTGCGATCGCGCCAATATCAGTATTCCCTATCCCATTCGCACGGTGTATCACTATGATCAACGGGAGTTTAACGAGTTGTTTTCCCGTTCAGAACATCAGAATTAGAACTGTCGTGAACCTGAAGAATCGGTAGGGTGCTGTTCCGGCATCAATCTATCTCGAACCTTGAGCAACTCGATAGAACTTGCCGGAACGCACCGCCCCCGGCAATCCCCCGCCAGGCCACAATCATCACTTGATATAGGCCACCGTCACCCCCGCACCACCTTCTTTCTGGGGGGCTAACTCGAAGTTTTTAATATGAGGCGATCGCCCCAAAATCTCATGAACCCCCTCTCGTAACTTCCCGGTTCCCTTGCCATGAATAATCCACAACGCACCCCCAACCGGAACCGCCTGAGCGATCGCCTCCTCTAACCGAGGTTCAGCTTCATGCACCCGACTTCCCCGCACATCCAGGGTATTTTGCGAGGTGCGTACAAGGGGGGCCGTTTTCACCGTAGCCGCCGGGGCCGCCGTTTGACTGGATTTTTGAGGGTTGGCCTTCGCTTTCGGCTGTGGTAGATCTGGTTTTTCCCCAGATAACGACTCCACATCCGCCAGGGGAACCTCCATCTTCATTAAGCCGAAGCGTACCGTTAACTCACCCTCTTTCTCAATGGCCAACACTTCCGCCGTTTGCCCTAACCGGGGAATCCGCACGCGATCGCCCACCTTCGGGGCAAATCCCGGCTTCGGTTTCGGCGGTTTCGAGGCACTGGGGAGCCGTTGCTGCCGAATGCGCTCCATGGCCTCGGTGGCTTTCTGGGCATCCTGAGCCGTCGCATGGCCCTGTTGCAAGCGACGAATCACTTTAGCAATTTCCGCTTTCGCCTCATCAATGGCCGCCTGAACCGCCTGTTCCTGTTGCAGTTTCAGGTTTTCCTCCCGACGGCGTAACTGTTCGGCTTTCTCACTAATTTCCTGATTTAACCGTTCCGCCTGGGCCACAATCTGACTGGCTTCATCGGCTTTGGTTTCCTGTCGCCGCCGTTGTGCTTCCAACTCAGCGATGGTTTCATTGACATCGACGCTAATCCCCGAACGGATATAACTTTGAGCCAAATCCACCACATCGGCAGCTAACCCCAGTCGTCGGGCAATCTGCATGGCGTTGGAACGGCCCGGAATCCCCCATAACAGGCGATAGGTGGGCGACAAACTCTCGTCGTCAAACTCCACTGAGGCATTCTCAAACCGGGAATCCTCATATTTCAGGGCCTTTAACTCGCCAAAGTGAGTGGTGGCCACCGTCAAACGGGCGCGATCGCTCAGATATTGCAAGAGGGCGATCGCCAACGCACTCCCCTCAGAAGGATCGGTTCCCGCGCCCACTTCATCCAACAACACCAGGGCATTTTCATCCTCAGCCACCGCTTCTAAAATGCGACTAATGCGGCGAATATGACCCGAAAACGTGGATAAACTCTGTTCAATAGATTGTTCATCACCGATATCCGCCAACACTTGCGAGAACCAGGGCAGTTCCACCGGTTCCCGCGCCGGAATAAACAAACCCACTTTGGCCATCAACATGGCTAAGCCGAGGGTTTTCAAGGTGACGGTTTTACCCCCGGTATTTGGCCCCGTAATCGTGACAACGCGGATATCCGGCGACATGGAGACGTTAATGGGAACCACCGCATTCCCCTGTTCATGCTTTTCTTGCCAAACTAAGAGGGGATGACGCAGTTGGCGCAGTTCCGTGGCTTGCGTCGCGTCGACAAATCGCGGTGGGTTGGCGTTTAACCAGATGCTATAGCGGGCGCGGGCTGTGGCTAAATCCAGTTGGGTGACGATCGCCAACAACCGTTCTAAATCGGGAATGACCTCGGCGATGCTTTGGCTGAGTTTGCGTAACACCACTTCTTCTGCGTTTTTCTCTTGTCGCTGGAGGGTTCGCAGTTGGTTGTTCTCGTTGACGATCGCCCGAGGTTCGATATAGAGGGTGGCCCCGGTGGCGGAACTGTCATGAACAATCCCTGGAATTTTCTCTTTTTGGGGCGCTTTGACGGGCAAGACAAAGCGATCGCCGCGACTGGTGATGAGATGTTCTTGCAGGGCGCTTCCCTGACGCTGAATGATGCGGTTGAGGGTTTGGTAGATGCGATCGCGCACCTGTTTGAGTTGGCGTCGGATACCTTCGAGTTGGGGGCTGGCGCGATCAGCGACGTCTCCCCGTTCGTCGATACAATGATGAATCTCTTGTTCTAAGTCGGGATAGGTGCGTAATTCCGACACCAAGGCTCGTAACACCGGAACCTCTAATTCAGTGTTATCAATGACTCGCCGCAGTTGTCGCGCCCCGGAGAGGGTGGTGGCGATGTTCAGGAGTTCGTCTCCCTGCAACATCCCGCCAATCTCGGCCCGTTCTAGGGGTTCCCATATATCACGAATGCCGCCAAATGTCAAGCTATCTTGAGGACTCATGTCCAACCCATAGGCTTCCTGGGTTTGTTGCAGAAGCTGTTGGCTGTGTTGGCGATCGCCGGGGATGGCCAGTTGTCGAGCGGCGATCGCCCCGATTTTAGTGGCGGCGAAGGTGGAGAGATGTTGGCAAAGCCGTTGCCATTCCAGGAGATTGAGGGTTTCTTCGCGAATCAAGATCAGCTTAGTGAGGTATGACGGTAGTGGTCTTGTTATTCTATCGAGAATTGCGGCAGTTCAACAATGGCCGGGCGATCGCCGTCATGGGTTAACCTCCTTTCACCGCCTCAAACAACGCCGAATAGTCAGAATCCGCCAAACCTTGGGCGATCGCCTGTTCCACCACTTGCGACACCGCCTGACTCAACTGTGCATCAATCCCCATCGCTTCAGCTTCGCGGCTAAACAGATTCATATCCTTCAATAAATGCTTACTGGGGAAATTAGGATTCTCATAATTTCCCGCCATCATCCGCGAGAGTTTCTTATCAAAGGTGGGAGCATACAAGGCACTTTGGCGGACAATTTCCATAAACGCCTCAATGTCAATTCCTTGCTGGTGAACCATGGCTAAACTTCCAGCAAACGCCGCTGTGAGAGAGCCAATCAGTTGATTCATGGCTAATTTCACGGCGGAACCACTACCCACTTCGCCCAGTAAAACCGGCTCCTTGCCAAACACTTGTAAAACAGGCAAACATTGCTCAAACAAGCTCGGAGTTGCCCCCACCATGACCAATAATTCGCCGGTTTTGACTTGGGGAATACTTCCCAAAACCGGAGCTTCGAGATACGCCCCTCCCGCCGCTTCAATGTCGTGTTGTAGGGTTTGACTTTCACTGGGGGCAATGGTTGCCATTTGGATTAAGGTTTTGCCCGTCCATTTGGCTTTCGCTGCGTCGCTGAGGAGGGTTTCGCGAATGGCCTCGGCATTGGTGAGCATGGTGATGAGACAATCCGCCTCTTGGAGAACCTCGACGGGAGAGGATGCGATCGCGCCCCCAGCGGCTTTAATGGGATCTAGTTTGGCGGCGGTGCGGTTATAGGCGATGATGTCATAGTTGGATTCTAGTAGTTTGAGTGCCATGGGTTGCCCCATTAAGCCGGTTCCTAAAATGCCAATTTTCATGATTTTTGTGACTCCTTGAATTATGATAATAACGATTCCATAGCGAGCGGTGCGTTCTGGCAAGTTTAACTGGCAATTGCAAAGTTTACAATGATATTGAGCCAGGACGCACCCTACTCCTTTTGCCTATTTCTAGCGGTGCGTTCTGGCAAGTTTAACTGGCAATTGCAAAGTTTACAATGATGTTGAGCCAGAACGCACCCTACCCCTGTGGTAGGGCGACCACAAGGGTACGCCCCTACTATTGCCTATTGCTTTCTCCTACCGATATCCTGCTAGGCGATCGTCAATACTCACCGGACCAGCACCAGAATAGAGAGTCATCATTAACCCTCCTAACAACCCTAAATTTTTAAAGAAGTTAGTTGTTTCTGTCGGGTCAGTTGGATTATGAAAAATAAAGCTAGTAGGAACAATGAAAATAATGAGTAAAATAACCCCAATCCGAGTTTTATAGCCCAAAATCAATGATAAACTTCCCAAGATCTGAAAGACAATTGTTCCCACTAGCAACACTTCGGGAAAGGGTAGTCCGGCGTTCTCCATCATGGTCGCAACTCCGGCGAAACCCAAGATTTTAGAAATGCCAGCTCGCAGAAAAATAACCGCCAAAAAAAAGCGAGCAACCACGGGGATGTAATTCATGGTCTGAACTCCTTATAATGAATTATAAACAAATTGATCCTTGCTACCTGACATAAATCTTCACGGCCATGGGAATTTTAAAAGACCGCGATCGCAGCAAACTCGACAGTAGCGATGATGCTCGATTCTACGAAATGCCCCGCTTCGTCACCCATGTCGATGAGAGCTTCATCGACCAACTGACGCAATTGTATCGCGATCGCCTGCAAGCCAACAGCCACATCCTCGACCTCATGAGTAGCTGGGTATCCCATCTTCCCGAGGATATCCCCTTTACTCATGTCGAGGGTCATGGGATGAACGAGGCTGAACTGGCGAAAAACCCCCAATTAGACCATTACATCGTCCAGAACCTAAATCACAACTCTAAACTGCCCTATGGCGATGAGCAGTTTGATGCGGTTCTCAACGCCGTCTCGGTGCAGTATCTGCAACATCCTGAGGAGGTTTTCGCCGAAATGCACCGCATCCTCAAACCCGGCGGATTGGCCATCGTCAGCTTCTCCAACCGGATGTTTTACCAAAAAGCCATTCAAGCCTGGCGAGAGGGAAGTGAAGCCAGTCGAGTGCAATTGGTGAAACGCTATTTTCAAGCCGTTCCCGGTTTTGCAGCACCTGAGGTGATTGCCAAAACCTCCGACGTTCCCAGCATCCTACAGATGATGGGATTTGCCGGGGCTGACCCCTTTTATGCAGTGATTGGGGAGAAAACCCTCGTCAAATCCGCTTAAATCGCCTCAAAATCGCCTCAAAAGGGTTGCCATTCAAGCTGAAAATAGAGTTCCTGACGCTGGAAGAGGTCGCGGTTTTCCCGTTCTTCGACACTCACCAGGGGAATACCCCAGTCGAGTTTGGCCGAAAAGCGATCGCCCAACCCTAACTGAAGCCCTAACCCCATTGAGGCGAGAGTGTTGGTATCCACCGTGGAATCTCCCTGATTCCAAACCGTGCCAACATCCACAAAGGGCCGCAGTTCCAGCCGATTCTCTCCCCCATTGGCTGTCCAGATGGGGAATCGCACTTCTGCTGAGGCGAACAGGCCACTATCGGCTAAGAGAAAGTCTTGGCTATACCCCCGTACACTAAAGTTCCCCCCTAAACCAAAGCGTTCTAGGGGAACCATAGAGGTGGCTGACAGTTGCACATCAGAACGCAATAATAGCGAAGTTCCGTTGGGGGCCAACAAGCGCAGATATTGGGCTTGTCCTCGCCAATTGAAAAAGCGGCCATCCGGTTGGCTGCTGTTGATAGTGTCATTGCCGAAAATGGGAATCCCCCAATTGAACTGCGATCGCGCCGCCAAGACTTCCTGAGATCCCCGTTGCGTCCATTCCTGAAAGAATCGGAACACCGATAGACGAGTTTCCCCTTGATCATTAGCCCCCACCGAGAGGGGAAAGGGTTCCTCTAATAACGACGTTTCACTTTCCCGACGGGAGAAGGTGAAGCCTAGGGCGAACTCCTGGCCGGGGGTGCGATGAAGGGGTTGACGATAGGTAAGTTCAAAATCCCGAGAGTCAGCGGTGAGATTCAACTCATCAAATGGACGTTCAATAATTTCACTCCCCGTAATGCGAAAGGAGGTTTCCAGGGTTCCATTGCGGGGATTGATAGGGAAACGGTAGCCGGCTTGCAGTTCATGACTGCCCTCAGTGCCACTGTAGCTGAGGCGGGCGCGATCGCCCCAGCCCGTCAAGTTGGCTTCCCGGAGTTCCACCGTACCGCGATAGGCCCCCACCGTCGGCGATCGCCCGCTGTCAATCCTCAGCAACGGCCGAAAACTGGGGGCTTCGCTAATATCCACCTCTAGCAGATTAAACCCTGGACGAGGACTGGCCGAAAGTTCCGCCGAGAGATTCTCAATCAGCGGATCGAGTTGTAACAACTGTAAAGCTTCGAGGAGGTCATCGATATTGAGAGGGGTTTGGGCCGCTAAATTCAGACGCGATCGCACATACTCTGGGTTCAGACGGCGATCGCCCGTCACCACAATATCCTCCAAGGCCCCCTCAACGACCTGAATCGTCACAATCCCATCTTCAATGGTTTGAGGTGGGAGTAACGCCCCAGAGGTAATGTAACCGCGCTCAACATAGAACTGGGTAACGGCTGAACGAGCTTGCAGTAAATCAGCAAACGACATCTCACCAATAAACGGTTCCAAGATCGGCGCAAAGTCCTCAGCCGTAAAACGGCTACTTCCTTCGACACGATAGCCGCGCACCTCTAGCCTCCCCTCCAGGCGATCGAGGCCTCCATCAGCGTCTTCATCGGGACGGGGTTGTAACAACTCCTCCGGTGGCGGTAATGGCTCGGGATCCCCCAACTCAGGAAATGGGGCCTCCGGGACTGGACGAACTTGAGCCAAATCATAGGGGGTGGCTGTCTGGGGAGTCCCAGTTCCCATGGCCAGTACAGGAAACGGCAAAACCATCGCCGCAACTGTCATCCCCATCACCAGGATTCCCAAGGAATCGTAACTGTCCTGCTTATCTTTGCCCATCCAAGGAAAATAATATCTAGAAAGATATCCCTACACTGGTCATTGCCGAGTTTTCCCTCAAGATTAAGGGAGTTCGCCCACCAGTCTGGCATATCTGCATCGGTTTTCAACCCAAGCCTGACAATTTCAGGCAAGTTTTCCTAGATTTCCCGTTTCCAACCCCTCCCTGAATGAAACTGAAGAAACTCCCTCAGTCTCAGCCTTGCCTCACCGAGAGCCGAGACCACCATGGACAAGCAGCAAAACTTAACGAAACTTCTCTCCTGTGGGGTTGAACGGCAGCCGACCTCTGATACACTTTTACCCGAACCGAACAGACGCTGCTCTTGGACATCAACAGGCTGGCCAACAGTCAGGGTTAAACCTTGGGAGCTATCTTGATTGTGACTTCTATCTATGGGAGACTTGACAATAAACCTGTCAAGTCGCGTTCTCCTGGGTTTCGCTCACTCAAATCATCCTAAAAACTTTTGATGACAGCTTGACAGCGAAACGTCCGGAAATATCGTAAGATTGTCCGGTGTGGCATTTTCTAGTGAGTGGTAAACCTCCAGAGATGGAAACCACAGGAGAATGCCGAGTTCTCATGTTCAAGGAGCGTTGCTGTCCTCAAACAGGCAGCATTCGTCTCGGTAAAACTTGTTAAGAGTTCGTTTACAGAAAACGGGAGCAAGTCCCATCGAACTCACCTATAAATATCTTTTGGGAGAATAGAATTCGTGGAAAGTACCCTCGGGCTAGAAATTATTGAAGTCGTTGAGCAGGCGGCGATCGCCTCAGCTCACTGGATGGGGAAAGGTGAGAAAAACACCGCCGACCAAGTGGCTGTTGAAGCCATGCGTGAGCGTATGAACCAGATTCATATGCGCGGTCGTATCGTCATTGGAGAAGGGGAGCGTGACGATGCCCCCATGCTCTACATTGGCGAAGAAGTCGGCATTTGCACCCAAGAAAACGCCAAACAATACTGTAACCCCGACGAACTCGTCGAAATCGACATCGCCGTTGACCCCTGTGAAGGAACCAACCTCGTCGCCTATGGACAAAATGGGTCCATGGCCGTGTTGGCGATTTCCGAAAAAGGCGGTTTGTTCGCCGCACCGGACTTCTACATGAAAAAATTAGCCGCCCCCGCTGTGGCTAAAAATCATGTAGACATCCGTAAATCCGCCACGGAAAACCTGCGCATCCTCGCTGACTGCATGGATCGCACCATCGAGGAATTGGTGGTTGTGGTCATGGATCGCCCCCGTCACAAAGACTTGGTTCAAGAAATCCGCCAGGCTGGCGCTCGCGTGCGTCTGATTAGTGATGGTGATGTCTCCGCCGCCATCTCCTGCGCCTTCGCCGGAACCAACATCCACGCACTGATGGGAATTGGCGCCGCTCCTGAAGGGGTGATTTCCGCCGCTGCTATGCGCTGTCTGGGGGGTCACTTCCAAGGACAACTCATCTATGACCCCGCCGTGGTCAAAACTGGCCTGATTGGTGAGAGCAAAGAGAGCAACCTCGAACGTCTGTCCAGCATGGGCATTGATGACCCCGATAAGGTCTATGATGCTCATGAACTCGCCTGTGGTGAAACGGTCCTGTTCGCCGCCTGCGGGATTACCCCCGGAACTCTCATGGAAGGGGTGCGCTTCTTCCACGGTGGCGCTCGGACTCAGTCTTTGGTCATTTCGAGTCAAAGTAAAACGGCTCGCTTCGTCGATACCGTTCACATGACCGACGCACCCCGTCGCTTGCAATTGAAATAGAGCGCCATTTGACTTGACTCGGGGGTGTTTCCCAGGTTCGCGTTATACTGAGCCAACGGGGAACCCCTCCGATCCGACTCCAACCCTGATAACAAACTCTTACCAAATCATTATGAATATCGCTGTTGTTGGGCTAAGCCACAAAACAACGCCAGTCGAAATTCGTGAAAAACTGAGTATCCCGGAACCGCAGATTGAGGCCGCGATCGCCCAGCTTTCGAGCTATCCCAACATTGAAGAAGTGGCTCTGCTGAGTACCTGTAATCGCCTCGAAATCTATTTCATTGCCAAAGACACCGAACCTGCGGTTCGAGAAGTGAGCCAGTTCCTAGCGGATCGTTCCCGGATTTATCTGCCCCAATTACGTCCCTATTTGTTCGTCCTGTTACACCAAGATGCAGTCATGCACCTGTTACGGGTGAGTGCAGGCCTCGAAAGTCTCGTCTTGGGTGAAGGACAGATCCTGGCACAAGTCAAGACCACCCATAAGCTCAGTCAGAAGTACAAAGGGGTGGGACGAGTGCTCAATCAGTTATTTAAACAGTCCATCAGTGCCGGCAAACGAGTTCGCACCGAAACCAGCATCGGAACCGGCGCCGTTTCTATTAGTTCGGCCGCCGTTGAGTTGGCCCAGATGAAAGTTCCCAACTTGGGCAGTCAGCGCCTTTGCGTTCTCGGGGCTGGCAAAATGTCTCGCCTGCTGGTGCAACATGCGATCGCCAAAGGGGCCAATAGCCTCACCCTCGTCAACCGCTCTCAAACGCGAGCCGAGGAACTGGCCGCTAAGTTCCCCGATGCCAATATCAATGTCCGTCCCTGGGATGAGATGTTAGCATCCGTGGCCGACTCGGATATGGTCTTCACCGGAACCGGTGCCACGGAGCCAATTCTCCATGCGGATAACTTACGGGCCGTGGCCCATCCGGGCTTAATGCTCTTCGATATTGCGGTTCCCCGGAATGTTCACGCCAATGTCAGCGAGTTGGAGGAGGTTCAATGCTTTAACGTCGATGACCTCAAAGCGGTGGTGGCCCAAAACCAGGAAAGCCGCCGTCAGATGGCCCTCGAAGCCGAAACCCTCCTCGAAGACGAGTTAGCCAGCTTTGAATCCTGGTGGCGATCGCTCGAAACGGTCCCCACCATCAGCAGCCTGCGCCGCAAAGTCGAAACCATCCGCGAACAGGAACTGGAAAAAGCCCTGTCTCGTCTCGGTGCTGAATTTGCCGAGAAACACCAAGAGGTGATCGAAGCCTTAACTCGGGGGATTGTCAACAAAATCCTACATGACCCCATGGTGCAACTGCGGGCCCAACAAGACATTGAAGCTCGCCGCCGCGCCATGAAAACTCTACATCTTCTCTTTGACTTAGAACTCGAAGAAGAAATTGCCCGCAGTTAACGGGCATCTATGATCGAGAGTACCGCTCAACGGCGGATCGAGACGTTCCCTAGGAGCGTCTCGATTTTTATGGGAATTTTAGGGGATCATCGGCAATCCATCCCCCACCTGGCTGGGATCACCCATGGCAAAATTTAGGGAAGGGTTGCCGGATTTTGGGCAAAACTTCAAGTTTTCATAACATAACGCTCGAACTGGCGGTCATCTTTGCCCCAACTGGTAACGAAACCGTCAAATTGGCGATCGCTAACCTCTTAACCTAAACCCTTAAACCCATTTATCGACTCACAACTGTATCTTATGAGTTCATCCATCTCCTCATCCACCACCATCAACCCTCCCTATGACCTCTTTACCCGGCGTATCCTGCCCCTCCTGCAATCCGTCTATGACGAGGAGACGGCCCAATCCCTACTCGATCGCATTTATGAGCATTTAGCCCCCCTCCTCAGTGAGTCCCTCGACGAGGATTTGGGCAAATGGAGTCAGGATAATATCCTTCTGATTACCTACGGTGACAGCATCCGCCGTGAAGGAGAAAAACCCCTGGCCACCCTGGGGCGCTTCCTACGGCGCTATCTCAAAGACACCATCACCGGGGTTCATATTCTCCCCTTTTGTCCCTATAGTTCCGATGATGGCTTTGCGGTGATTGACTATCGGGCCATTAACGCCGAACTGGGAACCTGGGAAGACATCAAGGCGATCGCCGGCGAGTTTAACTTAATGGTCGATCTCGTCATCAACCACACCTCCAGTCAAAGCGAGTGGTTTCAGCAGTTCAAACAGGGGACAAAGCCCGGTTGTGACTATTTCATCTGTGTTGACGCTGACAGCGATGTCTCCCAAGTGGTGCGGCCCCGCAACAGCCCCCTCTTAGTTCGCGTCGAGACACCCGAGGGAGAAAAACATATCTGGGCCACCTTTAGCGAGGATCAGGTGGATCTCAACTTTGCCAACCCAGATGTGTTCATGGAATTTGTCGATATTTTGCTCTACTACGTGCAAGCCGGCGCTAAATATATCCGCCTCGATGCCATTGGCTATCTTTGGAAACAATTAGGAACCCCCTGTATTCATCTCCCCCAAACTCACGCCCTCATCAAAGTTCTGCGGGAAATTCTGCAAACCCTCAATCCTCAAATTGCCCTAATTACAGAAACCAACGTGCCTAACCGGGAAAACTTAAGCTATTTTGGCAACCGGAATGAAGCGCACATGATCTATAACTTTAGCCTGCCTCCCCTATTGCTCAATGCCCTATTACAAGGGAAATCCGAGCATTTACGAACCTGGATGATGAGTATGCCCCCGGCCCCCCTCGGCTGTGCCTATTTTAATTTCACCGCCTCCCATGATGGCATCGGTTTACGGCCCACGGAAGGTTTACTCACGGATGATGAGTATGAGCAACTCATTGCCACCATGAAACAGTTTGGCGGCAAAATTAGTATGCGGAAACAGTCCGATGGCTCGGAAAGTCCCTATGAAATCAATATTTCCCTATTTGAAGCCCTTAAAGGAACCGTCAAGGGTGAAGATGAATGGCAAATTCAGCGGTTCCTCTGTTCTCAGACGATTATGATGTCCTTGGAGGGGATTCCTGCGTTTTATATCCATAGTCTGTTAGCCACGGGGAATGACCATGAGAAGATGGCACAAACGGGGCGCAATCGTTCCATCAATCGTCATCAATGGAATGAGGCGCAGTTGTTGGCAAGGTTGGAGGATGCTGGCTCACCTCAAGCGCAGGTGTTGGGGGAGTTGAGCCGTCTGATTCGGATTCGTCGCCAACAACCGGCGTTTCATCCCAATGCAACTCAGTACACGCTACATTTAAAGAAAGCCTTGTTTGGCTTTTGGCGCCAAAGTATGAATCGAGATCAGAGTATTTTTTCGATCCATAATTTGAGCGATCGCCCCAAGAAATTGCCCTTAACAGAGTTGAATTTAGTCTGTACCGATCCTTGGTGTGATTTGATCAGTGGTACGCTGATTACGGATATTTATCAGAATTTGGTGTTAGACCCCTATCAATCAATGTGGATTACCAACAAGTTTGATAGTCCTGGGGGCTGATTCTCATCTCCCTCATCCCCCCTCCCCCCCTCGTGTCATGGCTCCCTCCCTCTCGTGTCATGGCTCCCTCCCTCTCGTGTCATGGCTGAAGCCGTGACACGCTCTTGGGGCGGCTCTGCCGCCTAGTTACGGGAGGCGGAGCCTCCTGTGGAGCATTCCTTGGCAGAGCCAAGGAACGAGAGGAGAGAACGAGAGGAGAGAACGAGAGGAGAGAGGCATGAGAAAATCAGGAGAGCAGATCGTGTTCTACCATGTAACTCAGTAGCCAGTTGGCCATCGTGGCTCGGCGAGTTTCCAAAGGAGAAAATTCGCCAATCTTATAGCCTTTGAAGCCTAACTTTTCCTTGAGAAGCTGTTTATTAGCTTTGGGAATTGAGCGGGTTAGCTTCACATTAGGGGGACGATTTTCAATAAAATCTGGGGGTTCGGGATACGTGTCCCGCCAATCGTCGGCCACCTGATCCGTCTGCCAAGTTTGCGCAGCGTCATCATAGCGATAGCCCAAATAATGCCAAACCAGGCGATTGACCGTGTCGTTATCTAAATCTTTGTTGAGAATCGCCCAAATGGTATCGGTTGTTAGAGGAGGTAGGTCAGTCATGGGGATGATTTAACTGTTGCAATGCCACCTGAGCCATCACGAGACTCAGACGGGCTTGTTCCAAATTTGATAGGTCGTCCCAGGGGCGATCGTCCAAGGGCAGCTTTTGGGATTGACCCCTCATCGCATAGGCTAGAGGACGGGCTAACACTTGTAAATCCTCTGTGGCCCATTGGGGTAATAACTCCCCCACACAGCCCAAAAGCCGCTCTAACAAGGATTGCTCAGAGCAGGTTTGTTTAGCCAGGTCACAAAGGCGTTTAAGAACCGACGTGGGAACCTGGGCGCCAAATCGTTCACAGAGGTGAGCATACACCATGCAACTGTCGAGTTGCTCAAAAAATAGCGGAGAGCGATCGCCCAAATTCAAGTCATCCACCTTTAAGGGATCTCCGAGGGCGATAGTTTCATCAAACGCCCCACATTCACCGGGATTCCAAGGATAGGTGGCGTTATCCCCAGACAACACCGTTTCCAGTAAATCCAGTTCGGCTTGGGTTTGTGAGGAGGAACAGGCAGAAGAACGGGATGATAAAACCATAACAGTATGGGCAAACGATTAGAGGACGAGCGCAGACGAGTCAGCAAGCAGCATCACTGTTAGGACTACCGGACATTTTACCGGCCAGTTTCGGGACTGTCCTAGGGGCTGACTATCTCAACTACAGCATGAGACTTGGATGTTCCGCAACGTCACCTCAAAATTCTCCGTCAGCGAGGCAAAACTGCCAGGGTTGTCCCTGAGAACTGCCAAATTTAAGGATCATCCCCGAGGTCAGGGCCATTTCCTGATGGTGAATTTTGCGCCAACCCTTGTCCTCTTCAATCAAGGTTCCATAACGAGAAAAGTCGCGCAGAACATAAGTCGGATTCTGATCCGGGAGATGTCGCACAAAAATTTCGGCATGATACTGAGACACCCAAGGTTCTACCAAAATCGCTTCGTTATCCTGACTGCGTCCTAAACGCATCAGTCCCCCTCGCAGTTCAAAGCCTGAGTGGGTGGAGCCTGAGGACTCTTGGGGGGTCAGATAGGCTTTGACCTGAGACGGGTTTAGGGCAGTAGACGCATCTTCAGGTAACTCCGTGGGCCGCTGATCCGCTGGCATAGCCTCAGGGCCATCAAGCAGGTAGCCATCGAATTCTGGATGCAGGTAGAGAACGGGTAATGTCCAGGCCGGTTGATTAAATTTATATAAGGTCAAGAGTTGTTGACGGGCGATCGCCACGGCCCGCTCAATAGCATGGCCCTGGGCGATCGCTCCGGCGAACTGTTCAATGAAACTCAAGGCCTCGCTATCGGCGATCGCATCTCGCATGGCCAAGGCCGCCGGAACCCCATGATGGAGCAGCACCTCCGCTACACTACTGCGGGCAATATACTGGTCATCATGAGAATCGAGTTGCGCCCCCCAACAGGTATTGAACACCGCCAGGGTGACCTGCGATCGCACCAAAATCTGAGCCAGTTCCGTTCCGCTGAGGGTCGTCTCCTCCCCTAAAAACAAAAGTCCTCCATCTGGTGCCGTGGCCCCATGACCGGCATAGAGAAAGATATGATACTCCCGACGCTGTAACTGTTGCGTCAACTCAGCCGCCGTCGGCTGAACCAAGATATCTAAACCATAGGGAACCTGATCCCCATCAGTCGAGGCCGCTTGAAAAATTGTCACTAACCGTTGTGCCTCATCGTCGAGGGCTAACATTGGAGTCTTAGCAGAACAGGCCCCATCCTCCGCCTCAGGTTTCCCCAACACCAGAAGCATATTCAGCGATCGCCGGGCCCGCCGCAACACCAGTGGGTCCACATCACAGGTTGTGCGGCTAAACAGAAGTTGCGGTGTCAGAGAGAGTGCCGCTTTACCAATCCGGGGTTGGGCAATTTCCCAGGGTAACGGCATCAGTTCAGGGGCCCGAATATCCAAACGCAAGCGCAGGGGCAGTTCACGGCCCTGGGCAATCCCCTGACTCTGAGCGAAACTCGCCTCAACAGACCCCGAAAACAACCATTGCCACAACTGTAGACCCAACTCTTGCATTAAGCGGCTGCTGTGACTGGTGACGAAGGACGGCCCCACCTCTGGCTGTCTCGCCGAGACCTCGGTGACGACACCAGCCAAGGCCGGGGAAACGGGCAGAGGATTGACCGAGAAAAACGCTTGCCATTGCTGCCAGGTCTGCGACAGAGACGACGACCAGGAACAATCTTGATGAACATAGCCCCCGGTATAGGGCGCTTGTAAGACCCAAATCGCATAAGACTGGGGACAACGACCTTGAACCGTCGTTAGGGGGGCGATCGCTAGGTTAAAGCTAGGCAACTGGGGAGAGAGCATGAATCAATCGGGCCATGAGGTGAACATGAAAGAGTCCGGGAGCGTGGTAGCCCCGTGATTTTAATCCGGGGCGGAAACGCGACTCGTGCGGCTTTAGCCGCAGTGATATAGTTGAATTACCTTCTC
>SMDP01000179.1 GCA_012911965.1 Geitlerinema sp. P-1104 | reverse complement strand
GCTTGGATGGCTCCGACTGACCAACCCCACCAAAACTTTGAGTTCCCCGAGGAAGTTCTACCTCGCGGTAACGCACTGTAATTCTGAACTAATTCGGTTTTATAGCTTTCGGGTTTGCTACTGTGGGGTTTAGCATCAGGATTTCCATGCGACCCCCAGCATTCCCCAAGATTTACCCATTGATTTGAGAGACCTCTGTCCAGATTCGCTCTGATCAGGTCTCTCGTCCCGGACGCACGTTAGATTTAGAGGAGGTTAAACCTCGTGACAACATCGTTCAACACTGCCATGATCAGTGGCGGACGTGACCAACAATCATCAGGATTCGCCTGGTGGTCTGGGAACGCTCGCCTAATCGACCTGTCGGGTAAATTACTCGGCGCTCACGTTGCCCACGCTGGCTTGATTGTCTTCTGGGCCGGTGCGATGACCTTGTTTGAGGTCGCTCACTTTGTTCCCGAAAAACCCATGTACGAGCAAGGTCTCATCTTGCTCCCTCACTTGGGAACCCTTGGCTGGGGCGTTGGCCCTGGTGGTGAAGTGATTGATACCTTCCCCTACTTTGTGGTTGGTGTGCTTCACCTGATTTCTTCTGCCGTTCTTGGACTCGGTGGTATCTACCACGCTGTTCGTGGTCCTGAACGCTTGGAAGAATATTCCTCCTTCTTTGGCTATGACTGGAAGGACAAAAACCAAATGACCAACATCATTGGTTTCCACCTGATCCTCCTTGGAGGTGGTGCGCTGCTGTTGGTTGCTAAAGCCATGTTCTTTGGTGGTGTCTATGATACCTGGGCTCCCGGTGGCGGTGACGTTCGCGTGATCACGAACCCCACCCTTGATCCCTCGGTCATCTTCGGCTACCTCGTGAAAAACCCCTTTGGTGGCGTTGGGTCCATCATCGGTGTGGACAACATGGAAGATATCATCGGCGGCCACATCTGGGTTGGCTTAATCTGCATCGCTGGTGGTGTCTGGCATATTCTCACCAAACCCTTTGGCTGGGCCCGTCGTGCCTTCATCTGGTCTGGTGAAGCTTATCTTTCCTACAGTGTGGGTGCGCTGTCTCTGATGGCGTTCATCGCTTCGGCTTATGTGTGGTTCAACAACACCGCCTATCCGAGTGAGTTCTACGGTCCCACCAATGCTGAAGCCTCTCAGGCTCAGTCCTTTGTTTTCTTGGCTCGTGACCAAAAACTCGGTGCCAACATTGGTTCTGCTCAAGGCCCCACCGGTCTGGGTAAATACCTGATGCGCTCTCCTACCGGTGAAATCATCTTCGGTGGTGAAACCATGCGCTTCTGGGACTTCCGTGGCCCCTGGCTGGAGCCTCTGCGTGGTCCGAATGGTCTCGACCTCAACAAACTCAAAAATGATATTCAGCCTTGGCAACTTCGCCGTGCGGCTGAGTACATGACTCACGCTCCCAACGGTTCCATCAACTCTGTGGGTGGAATTATTACTGAGCCGAACTCTGGGTTTAACTACGTTAACCCCCGTGCTTGGTTGGCAGCGTCTCACTTTATCCTCGCGTTCTTCTTCCTAGTGGGTCACTTGTGGCACGCTGGACGCGCTCGCGCGGCTGCGGGTGGATTTGAGGCGGGTCTTAACCGTGAAACTGAACCTGTTTTAAACATGAACCCCCTCGACTAGAGGTGGCGTTTGGAGGGTTTTGCTTTCAAGCCTAGGCTTGAGAGCAGACTCTAATGGATCAGACCTCATCGTGCTTTGGAGTGGCCCCTACGCTGTTAGGGGCCACTTTTTTATGGCTGTGGCTGAAGGTTTTGCCGATTTTAGACCATGAGGATGGCAAACAGTCTGGTAGCCTAGTGATGGGGGTTTTTGTGAAGATGCGATCGCACGGAAACACCTTGTCAGACATGATGCAGAAAAAGGATAAAGGGATGGTAATGACGGACGACCGGAACTCGCCTCGGGACGAGCAGTTTGATCTGCATACCTATTTGGCGGAGGGGAAGACGTTAGTTGAAGCCGCGCTTGATCGCGCACTTCCGGTCATCTACCCCGAACGAATTTATGAGGCGATGCGCTATTCCCTCTTAGCGGGAGGAAAGCGGCTACGCCCAATTTTATGTTTAACCACCTGTGAAATGGTGGGGGGAACGCGGGAGATGGCTCTGCCGACAGCTTGCGCCTTGGAGATGGTGCATACGATGTCTCTGATTCACGATGACCTGCCCTCGATGGATAATGATGATTATCGGCGCGGGAAACTCACCAATCACAAGGTTTTTGGCGATGATGTAGCGATTCTGGCGGGGGACGGACTTCTGGCCTATGCCTTTGAACATATCGCGGTAGAAACTCAAGATGTCCCCGCAGCCAATATCCTTAAGGTTGTGGCTCGTTTAGGCCGCGCGGTGGGTGCAGCTGGACTCGTCGGCGGGCAAATTGTGGATTTGGAGTCGGAAGGGAAACCGGATATTTCCTTAGAAACCCTCCAGTTTATTCATACTCATAAAACAGCGGCGCTCCTAGAGGCAAGTGTGGTGTCTGGGGCCCTGTTGGCTGGGGCCTCGACGACTGAGATTGAGCATCTGTCTCGCTATGCCTATCAGATCGGTTTGGCTTTTCAAATTGTGGACGATATCCTGGATGTAACGGCATCATCAGAAGTTTTGGGTAAAACGGCTGGCAAGGATGCTAAGGTGCAAAAGGCAACCTACCCGAGTTTGTGGGGATTGGAGGAGTCGAAACGACAGGCGGAAATGGCGATCGCCGATGCAACGTCGGCTCTGGAATCCTTTGGTGACGCGGCTCGTCCCTTAGTAGAAATTGCCGAGTTTATTATCCGTCGCCAGTACTAAGGGAAGCTATGCAAAATTTGGCGCAAGTCTTTAATAATCACATTTTGCTTGTGGCACTCGCTGCCTGTTTAATCGCTCAGTTGTCGAAGTTACTTCTCTATGCGGTTCAACATCGTCGCTTTAACGGACGAGTGTTAATTGAAACGGGGGGAATGCCCAGTTCCCATTCAGCCCTGGTGACGGCCCTGGCCACTGGAGTCGGGCAGAGTTTAGGTTGGGACAGTCCTGATTTTGCCATTGCGGTCGTATTTGCGGTAATTGTCATGTACGATGCAGCCGGAGTCCGGCAGGCAGCGGGCAAACAGGCTCGAGTTCTCAATCAAATGATCGATGCCTTCTTCCATGAGGAAATTGAATTTGATGAGGCTCGTCTCAAGGAACTGTTGGGACATACCCCGTTCCAAGTGGTGATTGGCTCCATGCTGGGGGTGGCGGTTGCCTGTTTACTCCAGGGGGGTTAATACTAAGCAATAGGCAGTCTTCGATTGCCATAATAAAAGACCCAACCTGAGGGGTTGGGTCTATCATGTTTATGGAAACAAAGGACTAATAATCCTGATTACTGAAGAGGGTGGAAGAGTAAATCGGGGAAAATGCGATTAAATTCAATCAAAATTCCCGCTGTAATAAACATCCATGCGGCTGCTAGAACAGGAGCCGTTGACAGGTATCTTTGTAGGTCTTTCATAAAGTCAACTCCGTGGTTTTCAAAAAGGAACGTTAGCCGAGTCTAGCGAGGAGAAATAGGAACTTCATTCTCCTTGGCAAACATTTCTCCGGTGGTGATTTCTTTGAAGGCAGCTAGGGGCCAAGCAAAACTAGCTAGAGAGAACCGAATGGCGCGGGGAACGTCGATGATAATTTCTTTTTCTTCGGGAGATTTCTCGCCACGAATCGAAATGAGATAACTCCGACCTGCCCAGCCAATCCAGCCAGCAATGTAGAGGAACAGCACGCCAGGGATGAGAAATTCTCCAGCATGGCTCCAGCGACCATCCACAATTAGGTGGGGAAGGCCTTCTTCTCCGCAGAGAAGCTCACGTCCATAGAGTTCGAAGCGTTGTTTGGCTTGCTCAGTCGTTGCGGCTTTGGCCCGGGCGATGAAGGCAGGACTCTCGTTACAGGGAGTCAGACCCGCCACGTCGGCGGAAGCGGTGGGAGCAAAGCTGAACCAAAGAACTGCTGTCAGTACCAGCGCTAGTAGTCGTCGCATAAGAATGCTTTCCTTGGATATCAAAACTTAAAATGATATCTTTGATGACCGCGATGTCAATGTCGGGGTCAATGTCAAAGATATCTGGCTAGCATCCTATCATAAAATATATCGCTTCCCGGAGAGCTTTTTAGCGTAAATGACCACAATCCTGGCTATTGAAACAAGTTGTGACGAAACTGCCGTGGCAATTGTTAAAAAACGTCAAGTTTTAAGTAGTATTGTTACATCTCAAATTGAAACCCATCGTCGTTATGGGGGAGTTGTCCCTGAGGTGGCCTCCCGTCAACATTTAGAATTGCTCGGCGAGGCGATCGCCCAAAGTTTAGACGAGGCGAAGCTTGATCCGAGTCAACTCGATGGCATTGCCGCCACCTGTACCCCCGGTTTAGTGGGGTCATTACTGGTTGGGGTGATGGCTGCTAAAACCCTAGCCCTCGTCCACGAGAAGCCCTTTCTCGGGGTGCATCATTTGGAAGGCCATCTCTATGCCTCCTATCTGACTGACCCCAGCTTAGAACCGCCATTTCTCTGTCTGCTCGTCTCTGGGGGTCATACCAGTTTGATTCATGTGAAACGCTGTGGGGACTATCAGACTCTGGGGCAAACTCGTGATGATGCCGCCGGGGAAGCCTTTGATAAGGTGGCTCGCCTACTCAAGTTGGGCTACCCAGGGGGTCCTGAAATCGATCGCTTAGCTCAACAGGGCAACCCCGATGCCTTTCCTCTGCCAGAAGGTCGGGTGAAACTCCCGGATGGGGGGATTCATCCCTATGATGCCAGCTACAGTGGCTTGAAAACCGCTGTCATGCGCTTGGTGCAAAAACTAGAGGCCAGTGGTTCAGACCTGCCTGTGGCGGACTTGGCGGCCAGTTTCCAGAAAACGGTGGTGCGATCGCTCGTCAAACGAACCCTCCGCTGCGCCTTAGACTATGACCTATCCACCATCGCCGTGGGGGGAGGGGTTGCCGCCAATCGGGGCCTACGGACAGCCCTGACAGCGGCCGCTGAGGAGCAAGGGTTACGGGTTCTCTTTCCACCGATGAGCTACTGCACGGATAATGCCGCCATGATTGGCTGTGCTGCCTCAGAACACCTCAGCCGAGGGCATACCTCACCCTTAAGCTTGGGGGTACGCTCTCGGCTGCCTGTCTCGGACGCGATGACCCTCTATGCACAAACCTAAAGGGTCATCCCCGTTATTAGCCCTGATGGCTGTCTAGATAGGCCTTAAGGGCATCGCTAGCGAGGTCTAACATGGGTTTGCCAGACCGGAGGGATTCCTGTTTGAGACGCTCATAGACCTCGTCGTAAATGCGAATCCGATGCCGTTCCTTACGCTTGGGTTTGAGGGTGGAGGGGTCATAACTGTCGGAAAACTGTTGTAGGCCCTCCATACCGATGCGATCGCAGAAGTCCCCAAAGCGTTCGCCCGGTTTGCGATCTTGCTTGAAGTAGACAAACAACGGCTCCAAGACCGCTTCTAACTCATCGGCTGCCACGCGATCGCGGTAGACTTGTGCCAAACGAGTTTGGTTGGGATCTGCCCCTAACCACATCTGATAGACATTGGGAGCGCGACCGACAAAGCCTAATTCAGCAATATAGGGACGCGCGCAGCCGTTGGGACAACCCGTCATACGGATGACAAACTCTTCTTTCTGGAGTCCCACCCGAATCAGTAATTTACGAATGCGAGTCAAAATATCGGGGATAGCCCGTTCTGACTCAGCAATAGCCAGACCACAGGTGGGCAGCGCAGGACAAGCCATAGAGAGCCGTTTGAGGGAGTCTAACCCTTCTAGGGACTGTACTCCTGCCTCTCGCAAAATCCCGTTAATGGCCTCGCGATGACTGGGGTCAATATCGTAGATTAAGACATTTTGGTGGGGAGTCAGACGCATCGGCAAGTTATAGGTCTCGATGATGGTCCGGAGGGCATCCCGTAACTTCCAATCTCCATAATTGGCGATACGTCCGTTTTGTACCCAAAGTCCGAGGAATAGTTGCCCATCCCCCTGTTCATGCCAACCGAGATAGTCTTCATAACGCCATTCTGGCAGGGGTTGGTAGGGCTGTAGGGGTTTGCCAAAATAGCCTTCTACGGTGCTGCGGAATTTCTCCACACCCCAGTCATGCAGGAGATATTTTAGGCGAGCATGACGGCGGTTATGGCGATCGCCGTAGTCGCGCTGGGTGGCGACCAGGGCTTTGACGAGGTCATAAATATCGGCTTTGTCCACATAGCCAATTTCATCGGCGAGGCGGGGGAAGGTTTCTTCCTTGTTATGGGTGCGGGCCAAGCCTCCACCGGCGAGGATGTTGAACCCCTGGAGTTCTCCCTGTGGATTACTGACGAGAACTAAGGATAAATCCTGGGAATACAGATCGACGGAGTTATCACCGGGAACGGTGACACAGCTCTTGAATTTACGGGGCATATAGTGCGCCCCATAAATGGGTTCTTCTTTATCCTTGAAGATGGTTCCGTTGCCGTTGCGTTGGCGAGCGGCTTTGACTTCGGGATCTTCTTCCCCGGAAATGGCTTTTTCACCATCGAGCCAAATTTCGTAATAGGCGCCACTTTGTGGGGTTAGCAAATCGGCGATGCGATCGGCATACTCCCAAGCCAGGGCATACTCGGGGCGATTTTTGAAGGGAGCCGGGGGAGCCATAACGTTACGGTTCAGGTCACCGCAAGCCCCGAGGGTGGAGCCGAGATTGCGCACAATGGCACTAATGGTGGCTTTGAGATTCTTTTTCAGGATGCCGTGAAGTTGGAATCCTTGACGAGTGGTGACTCGTAGGGTTTCATTGCCGTATTCCGAGGCCAGGCGATCGAGGGTCAGATAGAGTTGCGCGGGGATAAAGCCACCGGGGTTACGGGTGCGGATCATCATCTGATAATCCTTTTCCTGCCCTTTGACGCGATTGTCGCGGTTATCTTGCTGATAGGAGCCGTGAAACTTCAGGATTTGAATCCCCGCTTCGCTGAAGTGGGTGGTGTCTTCGAGAATTTCCGTGGCAACGGGTTCGCGTAAAAAGGCACTGCGTTCTTTGATGCCTTCTAATTTGGAGAGTTTACGTTCGCTAGAGTTTGGGGTCAGCGTAGCCATGCTTTAACAGGGTGAGAGTACGTGCTTATGGCCTCACGTCCTCGGCAATTGGAGGCGTGGAGACCAGGACGGATTACCAGCAACTAGGACTGATTGGGGAGTCCGAACTCCGGTAATCCGGTCGAGATTGTGGAGAATACGTCTTGCAAATTATTTTAGCATCCCTGGGGGGACGCATTGGAGGCAGTGAAATCAATCTTTGGAATTTGGGATGACTTGAGTTAGGGGGAGCCAGTTTCTTCGAGGTTGCCACCGACTACCCAGCCCTCTTGGTTACTGGACTGGGAGCGAACCCGTTGCCACGCACCATCCTGGGCGTTTTCTAAGACGGTGACCCGTTCATTAAAGGCAATCCCTCCCAGGCTCCCCGCGTCGTAACTGGGGCTGTCTCGCAGCAGTAAGCCCTCGGGCCAGGTGACGCGAGCGTCATAGAGTCCAGGATCTGGGGTGGGTTCGGGTTCGGGGGTGGGTTCGGGTTCGGGGGTGGGTTCTGCTTCTGGAGTGGTACTCACTGGGGTAGCGGTGGGGGTTTCGGCGGTCTCAAACTCAGGTTTTGGGGGCAGGGCAGTTAGTCGGGCCACCAGATAGAGAGAGGCGGCGACCGCTCCACCAATGGTTAGGGCGATCGCCAGGGTGAAGCCGAGAATAAATTTAGCTAAGTTGGACAGATTCATAGGGAAAAACGGGTGTTAACTTTTGAGGGGTTCGGGGAGCTATAAGTCCCGCGCTGTACCTGAAAGGTCAGCGTCGGGACTTATACCCGCGCTTGTCGATTCCCCATGCTTCCGGCACGCTACGCGAACGATGGGGATGAGACCAGCATTTACCAGTGGGTACAGCTTGTGGTAAACTGTAGCAATGCTGACAATGAACTACACCTACCGAATCTATCCAGATGCCATGCAGCAGACTGAACTGCGGTCGTGGCTTGAGACGTGCCGAGGCGTGTATAACTACGCTTTGCGCGAACTCAAGGACTCGATGGCTTCGCGTAAGTGTCCGGTAGACCGATGCTCGTTGGAGAAGGAATACATCATTCCCGCTTCGGAGCCGTTTCCGTCTTATCACCGTCAGCAAAACAACCTGCCTAAAGCTAAGAAGCAATTCCCGCATTTGGGTAAGGTGCATTCTCAGGTTTTGCAAACTACGATTCGGAGACTGCACGATACTTGGGGAGCGTTTCAGAAACGGGGACACGGGTTCCCGCGATTCAAAAAGTTCGGTCAGTTCAAGTCCTTTGTGTTTCCCCAGTTCAAGGACAACCCTATTGATGGCTTCGCTATCAAGCTGCCAAAGATAGGAGAAGTGTCCATCAACCTGCATCGCCCTATCCCTGAAGGGTTCAAGGTCAAGCAGGTGAGGGTTCTGTCCAAGGTGCGGGGTACGCAATGGTACGTTGTTGTCACGATAGAATCGAGTGTGTCGGTTCCCGATGCTCCGGTTCATGGCCGTGCGATTGGAATTGACCTTGGTAGGGAGCGATTCTTGACCGTTTCGGATGGTAGCTCCCAGGAGCGCCCTAAGTTCTTCAAGTCGATGCAACGCAAGCTGAAATTGCTGCAACGCAGAGCGGCACGAAAACAGAAGGGTTCTCAAAACTGGGAGAAGGCACAAATTGAAGTAGCTAGAATGCACCATCGAATTGCCAACCGTCGT
>SMDP01000178.1 GCA_012911965.1 Geitlerinema sp. P-1104 | reverse complement strand
GCTAAAGCCGCTCGTGTCGTCTTTCATCCCCGCAATAAATTGACGGGGCTTTCAGACTCCCGTATTACTTTCGTAAAACGGTCTGCCACAGTCCCAGATCCTCCGAGGATTCCGGGGGGCCAAGAAAGCTAAAGACAAACAAGAGCAGAAGGGTAAACACCATAGCTCGAATCAGGCGAGAACCGGAGCTGAGGCGATCTGTATCAAGCATGGTGAAACTCCTCTCCACTAGCAGGTGGCTAAAACACTTAGGTTGCCGTAAGCGACTTCAGCTCTAGCATGGAGCAAATTTTTCTAGCTAGGAGTGTCGAGAATCACAACTCGCTGTGATTTCACAAAAAATTAAGGAGATGGGCGATCAAGTCTTGGGGCGATCGCCCACAATCGACAACGATCGCCCCCTCCGGTTCCTCCAGAGCCGCAAACTGACTGGCCAAGAGCTGGGCGGGCATAAAGTGGTCAGAGCGTCTCTCCAGCCGTTGACGCAATAGCTCAAACTCCCCCCGTAGGTACACCCACAGGAATGGTTCTTGATTGAGCATTAACAGATCCCGATAGGCTTGTTTGAGAGCAGAACAGGTCACAACCACGCCAGTTCCGGACTCTTGACTCTCGCGCCGAGCCTCAGCGATCGCCCCCCGGAGTTGCTGCAACCAAGGGAGGCGATCCTCATCATCGAGAGGAATCCCCCGAGCCATTTTCGCCACATTGGCCTGGGGATGAAACCGATCTCCCTCTAAGAACTGCCAGCCTAACCGTTGCGCCAATCCTCGAGCGATGGTCGTTTTCCCACAACCGGACACTCCCATCACCACAACCACCGATACAGACTTAGACATTGCCGGAGTCTCCCTTAACTCTCCCGAAGCCGCTTCCGTTGCACATCAAAGCGGTAGATGATATTGCCCTCATTCGTCACATCAAAGGCCCCATCATAGTCTTTAGCACAACCATCGAGAAACGCCTTCGCCTCCCGGCCCGATAACTGAGTTGCCATAGAAAACTCCAACGGCGTGATGGCCCCATCTCCGTCAACAATCATGCGAAAGAAGGTCTGTTGGAGTTGTTCGGCCTGATCTCGCTGAGCTTGCAGTTGTTCTTGTTTCGACTGCTGAGCCACACTCCAGAATAGCCAACTGGCGATCGCCGTCGGGGGCAATCCCACTAGGGTTAAGAGAATCAAGGCCAACTCCCGTTCCCACAGGCCCACCCCCGTCAGATGAAAGGCTGACCAAAGTACCACCGGAATCCCACCGGTCATCAGGATTCCAGCAATGGTTTTTTTAACAAGTTTGAGGGAGGATTTAGGGCGATTGGCAATCATATCGGTCGCTAGAGAAGGAATCGAGGCGCGGCAGTCAAACATGAGACTCGGCTATCTCCAGGATAAAGCCAAACTTCACCCGACTGTCTCGGCCCGGAGGTCGAGCAAACCGAAACGTTCTGGGGTGAAACCGAAACCCCGAGTTGAGGAATGCTGCGTAATCCCCCTCAACGGCGATACTTTTCATATTCCGCGCGTCGTAATCGTTGCTGGACATCTTCGAGCATTTTGCGGTTAGCCGCCATCACATCGGCGATCGCCCCAAACATCCATAACTGGAAGCCAATCAGAATCAGAATTGTAGCCAAGATTAAACTGGGAGTGCGGGCCCGGGTGGGATCGGCTATAAACAAGATGAGCCAGCGCAGACAGAGTAACACCCCTATTCCCAGAGGAAGCGTTCCCAGCAAGGCAAAAAATCGTAAGGGCCGATAGGTCATGAAAATGCGAATAATCGTGAAAATCGACCGTTGGATATAGGCGGGAATACTTTTAACCAAACGGGATGGGCGTAGATAACCATTGGTACGGATGGGAACCGAGGTAATGGCCATTCCCTCCTGTCCAGCTTGGATAATTGTTTCTAGGGTATAGGTATATTCGTTAAAGACATTGAGGCGAATGGCAGCCTCACGACTATAGGCCCGAAAGCCACTAGGAGCATCGGGAACTCGAGTATTGCTGGCCAGACGTACCACCCAACTGCCGAGACGTTGTAAAAATTTCTTAGTTGGCGAAAAATGTCGAATCTCGTCAATCGGACGAGCGCCAATGACCATGTCAGCGTCATGGCGCAGGATAGGTTCGATGAGTTTGGGGATATCGTCGGCACAGTATTGATTATCGGCATCGGTATTGACGATAATATCTGCACCCGCCTTGAGAGAGGCGTCAATCCCCGCCATAAAGGCTTTCGCCAAGCCACGATTGCAATCAAAACTCACCACATGATCTACCCCGCAGGCTTTCGCCACATCAACGGTTTGATCGATACTGCCATCATTGATGATCAGCCATTCTACTGAATCAATGCCAGGAAGTTCCCGAGGGAGGGCTGATAAGGTAACGCCTAGAGTGGCTTCCTCGTTGTAACAGGGAATTTGAATAATGAGTTTTGTCATGGCCGAGTCAACCATCACTTCCAAAGGGTGAAATGTTAATGGCCAATCATAGCCGCTGATTTTTACCTTGCCTATGAGCTTGCCGATGTGATTAGGGAAGTTACCCTTCAAATAAGCCAACCTCTGGCGAATTGACGCGAGCGTAGGGACTCAAGGCGGCAAAAATTTGTTTACCATAACTGCGATAGATGGCCCGTACATCGAGCAAGACGACGGTTCCTTGGACTTCTCGGATGGGGGCGATCGCCCGTTGCAGATCGCTTAAGGCGGTTGGCAGCAGATAGAGACGAAACCAATCCTGTCGTTGTTGTTTGTAATGGGCTACCTGGGCGCTGACATGGGGATCTTCGAGGGAGGGGAAGGGGAGGGTGGCGATCGCCAGGAGTTTGCTGGCGGGCAATTCTCCCTGATGCTCACGCCAAAAGGACCAACCACTGATGAGAATGCCATTCTCCGGTAACTCCGACTGTTGAACTCGCACCCGAGAGCCAAAATCGGCGGCCAGTTGAGCGGCGACGATCGCCCGTAGGGGAACATCTCCGACAATGATCGTGATCAATCCCGGTGCGGTTTCAGCAGAACTGCCAATGCGAATCAGATCATGAAGTTCTCGCAGCAGGGCGGGTTTATATTCCGGGGTATTGGGTAAGGGGAGCCGTTCTGGGGCATAGAGATGGAGATGGGCCTGTTGGCGATCGGGACTGAATTTAACACAGGTCATATCCCCCAACCCTAATCGTTCCCGAAAGGCGGAGGCATCCCGTTCTAAATCCAACGCACCCCCCACCCAAACCATCGGCTGACGTTGCCAGAGGGGGGCTAGATATTTACCCAAATCGACGGGGGAATGGTAAATCCACAGTTGTCCCTGGCGGCGATTGAGTTTGGCCCAAACTCCCCCAGGGTGCGATCGCCAGGATTCCCAAAAGTTGCGCCAAGCCGGAGGCATCGCCGCATCAGGAGTCAGTTGAGCTAGGGCGGCCTGTTCCCGATTATCAATGGGATGAGACTGATAGGGGTTATCGGGCCGTTCCAAACTTCTCCGCACTAGGGCCACCTGCACATCACGAATCTGTTGCCCCTGTTCAGGAGAGGCCGCAATCCAATCCACCCAGTCTTGAGGTGAAATCGCCACCGTCAGACTCTGCTGTGTCCAGCGTTCCCAATCATCGGCCCCATCAATGAGGGTGGGAACCCCATCTGGGAATCCTTCCCCTCCAGCGAGGCGATCGCCCAACCAAGCCTCTGGAGAGGTCAGTAATAAGCCCTGAAACCCCGCCTCCAGGCGATCGCTCTCCTGAATCGGTTTATTAGACCCCAACCAGGCCTGCAAGTCGGGGATATCTCGTTCTTGCAATTGTCGTCGCACCTGGGTTGAGCCAATCAGAACCACCGCCGTGGGCGACATGAGAATGGGCGTCAGGTAACTGAGGGCATAGCGTTGGCATGAGGTAGGAAAGACTCCCGTTTGAATCAAGGCATCGCGCCCCAAACGCAAGGCACGGGCTACCAGCCGCGCCATCGTTAAATGATGGGGCCAGCGATCGCCCCCAGAAACTCGTAAAAAATCCCGTAATGCACCGTGAACTTCTGCTTCAATCACACGCTTACCCGTTAGTTGACCCATTTCAGTTGACATCGACCTCTAAACAGTCCAGACTATCCTAATGTCCGCGTCTTCCCCCAGGGAGGCCCTAGACCAGTCTTTAGGGCCAAAATAAAGAGCTAGCCCCTTAAATATCAAGTGTTTCGGGGCATTTTCAAAAAAAGTTCTGAAAAGGGTTGACAAGAGCAAAAAATTAGGGCAAGATAGATATCACGCTCGAAACAAGGGACTGTAGTTCAATTGGTTAGAGCACCGCCCTGTCACGGCGGAAGTTGCGGGTTCGAGTCCCGTCAGTCCCGTTAAGCACAGAAGGGGTAAGGCACAAACCTTGCCCCTTTTGTCATTTCTAACGATAGCTCCTATTCCCTGTTCCCTGTTCCCTCAACCTATGTCTATTCGAGTTCGCTTAGCGCCAAGTCCCACCGGCAACCTCCATATTGGAACCGCTCGCACGGCAGTGTTTAACTGGCTATTTGCGAAACATCATGGCGGCCAGTTTATTCTCCGCATCGAGGACACGGATACGGAGCGATCCAAACCTGAGTTTACCGAGAACATTCTCAGTGGTTTGCGCTGGTTAGGACTCGATTGGGATGAGGGACCGTTTCACCAATCTCAACGGTTGGACTTATATCGCCAAGCGGTGCAAACCCTGTTAGACAAGGGGTTAGCCTACCGCTGCTACTGTACTCCAGAAGAACTCGACGCGATGCGGGAGGAGCAGAAGGCCAAGAAACAAGCGCCTCGCTACGACAATCGCCATCGCCATCTAACCCCTGAACAACAACAGGCCTACGAAGCCGAAGGACGCACTGCTGTCATCCGCTTTAAGATCGACGACGATCGCCCCATCGTTTGGGATGACTTAGTGCGGGGAACCCTAACCTGGGCCGGACGGGATCTCGGCGGGGATATGGCGATCGCCCGGGCCGCCAAACCCGGAGAGATTGGCCAACCCCTCTATAATCTAGCCGTAGTGGTCGATGATGTGGACATGACGATTAGCCATGTCATCCGAGGCGAAGACCATATCGCCAATACAGCGAAGCAGATTCTACTCTATGAAGCCTTGGAACAGCCGGTTCCTAAGTTCGCCCATACGCCGCTGATTCTCAACCCCAATGGTCAAAAACTCTCAAAACGCGATGGGGCCACGGCGGTCAATGATTTCCAGCAGTTAGGCTATACGGCCGAAGCCTTAGCCAACTACATGGCCTTATTAGGATGGTCGCCGCCGGATGCTCAAGAACGCTTCACGTTAGAGGACGCGGCGAAGCAGTTTGATTTTGGGCGAGTTAACAAAGCTGGGGCCCGCTTTGACTGGGATAAACTAAATTGGCTCAACAGTCAGGTGCTACATGAGTTATCCCCGGAAACTCTGTTAGAGCAACTCATCCCTTATTGGCAGGAGGCGGGGTATCAGTTTGATGTGGAGAGCGATCGCCCCTGGCTGTTGCAAGTGGCCCAGGTGGTGGGAGCTAGTTTAACGGTTCTCCCAGATGCTGTGGAAATGAGCCGTCCCCTGTTTGTGGAGTCTGTTGAGTATGACGAGAAGGCCCAACAGCAGCTCGCCATGGAGCAAGTCCCAGAAACCCTCGCCGCCGTTCGCGACAAGTTAGGGGAGTCGGCGGAGTTGACGGAAGCCACGGCCAAGGACATGATCAAGCAGGTCACGAAAGAGTTGAAGGTGAAGAAGGGCCTGGTGATGAAGTCTCTACGAGCCGCTTTAACGGGAGCAGTCCAAGGACCTGATTTAATCCAATCCTGGCTGATTCTCAATGCCCGAGGCTTGGATCGACAACGGCTCGATCAGGCAATTCAACGCTAGACTGAGAATAGGTAGCAGGGCAATAACGAGAATTTCAGATTCCCTGAGATAGATTATGAAATTGCGATCGCATATTGGAGCCGACGGTGTCTTACAGGTTCAGATGCCGGACAATTTTCGGGGTACCTCGGTTGAGGTTTTCGTAGTTATCCAGAATCAAGATTCTGAAGAAGAAACACCTCAATATAATACTTGGGGAAAACAGGTCACTGAACCATCAAGTCAAAAGGCTATTGTGCAACTACAACAGTTACAGAAAGACGTAGCTTTAGAACCTAGCTCAATTCGAGATCTAATCGAAGAAGGCAGGCGGTTCTAATGCACTTTGTCTTAGATTGCTCGGTAGCAATTTCTTGGTGCTTGGTTGATGAGAATAATACCTATGCTAACCGAATTTTAGCGTTGATGTCACAGTCAGTTGCTTATGTTCCGGGAATCTGGTCTCTTGAAGTTGCAAATACTCTATTAGTTGCTGAGCGACGCAGTCGAGTTACTCAAGAGCAATCTGAGTTGGCTATTTCTCTGTTGCAGTCTCTCATGATTCAGGTCGATAAAGCAACTGAGAGGCAGGCCCTGGCATCCACGTTAAAACTCGGGCGACAGCAAAACTTAGCTGCCTACGATTCAGCCTATTTAGAGTTGGCACTGCGATTAGAATTGCCATTGGCCACGTTAGACGTCCGCTTAGCAGAAGCCGCAGTTCGTTGTGGGGTAGATGTCATGTAGCAAAAATTTGTCCAATTTGGACGAAAAATGGGGAAAAGGCGGTAGGCAGCAGGCAGTATCGGGAAGAACGCAGTAGAAAAACTACCTACTGCCTATTGCCTAGGGCGACCACAAGGGTGCGCCCCTACGTCTTTTCTATTGCCTTTTGCCATACTCCTCAAAATACTCCTTAAACCGTTTCTGGAGTTGTTCCGTCGAGAGTTTCTCCACCCAATATTCCGTCACCGCATGGCCGAACGCCCAAGCATTGCGTTCTGGGGGTGAGGGATTGTCTAATAAGACAGACCAGAGGGAGAGGAGATCGAATTTGCGGATATCGTCATCCTTGGTTAACAGAGAAAATAAATCATAAGCAATCTGAAGTTTGCCGATGACAATGGGCAGTTGCTCAACGGGGATTTGTTCCGCCAGGAGATAGGCTAAGGTGGGTTGTCCCGTGGTCAGGGTAGAAATGAATTGTAGGATGGGACTTTTGAGAAAGTTGGTGAGTCCCTGAGTTGTTGCCATTTGGCGGCTGTAGCGTTCAATGATTTGGGCCGCACCGCGAATGCGAGTCTGGCGATCGCGCAAAAATCGGGTTAGTCGTAGTTGCTTGGCCGGATCTAACGACTCCACTAAACCGTTGGAGAGTTGATGGAGATTCCAACTGTCCCGCCCGGCCCGCTCATCCCGCGTCACCAAGGGGAGAACCGCTCGACAGAGGTGGCCGAGTTCCTCCTGACGGTATTCTGTGGCGTGGCGGATGGATTGTTCTTTGGGGCGATCGCCCCCTTGCCAATTATAGGGAGGACTCCACTCTCGTAGGGGACGCAGGCGATCGACTTGGGTGACAATGGCGATCGCCGGTAAATCGCTCACTTCCTTCTGTAACTCCCGTAAAAAATCCTCATCCATCTGCAACGCCGGATCGAGGGCTGGGGTCACCAGCAACACTAAATCCGCCTCCCGAGCGCGCTCCAACACCAATTCCCGATAATCCTGACGGCTGGCCTGTTCATAGCCTGGCGTATCCCATAAGACCAAAGAATCACCGCTGGGAGCCTCCCAGACATAGCGACACAGCTTGTCCGTACTGGGTAACACATCCACCAACGCGCGATCGCTGTCAAAGAGGGTATTGATCACGCTACTCTTACCCGCCCCAGTACGCCCCACTAATAATAAATTAACCGGTTTTTTCTCGATGGTTTCGGCGGACTCGGCGCGATCGAGAATCGACCCGAGAGTCTCCGTATCGGTCTGACCAAAGCGTTTTAGACCCGTATCCTCCTCTTCCGTTAGCTTAGGGAATGAGTCTTGGGGGAGTTCTCCTGAATAGAGATAAATCGCTTGCTGGGCTAAATTCCGTAACGCTGCTTCCCGTAGCAGTTGCCCTAAATTCCCTAACAGTTCCTGAGTCGCTCGGCTACTGGACTTTTGCGTCACCTGGCGGGCCGCCGCCACCGCTGGATTGAATAGCCACTGGGCCCAACCCCAAACTTGACGCAGTTTACGAGCCGAGGGTTCAATTTTTTGATAGACCTCATAGGCTTGATATGCTTGACCCACCGTTACCTGTCCCAAAACCGGTGACAGTTTCTCCATCCAGCGATCGAGGTCATCCACGGTGCCGCGAATTAACCCATAGGCCTGGGGAACATAGATACTCAGCAAGGGATATTTGACCTCAGGATTATAGGCCCGGGCCACCGCCGCCACCACCGCTTGTCCCCGTTGCCAGAAACAGGCCCAATCCTCCCAGAAAGGAGGGTCCTGTTGAGTGTCTTGCAAAATCTCCTTCAGGGCATCTCGCACCGCTTGAGCGGCTTCTGGGTTGTTGCCATGCTGTTCGGCTTGATGACGGCTAGCTTCGAGTTGCTCATTAGCATCGGCGACGGCTGCTTCAAGTTGGGCCAGTTGTGGTTTTGTCCATCGGGCCAACAGCCAACGCCAGCCTAGGAGAACCACCAAGAAAATCGCCCAAATCCAACTCAGACCCCAATGCTGAATTTGCCAACCAGCGGCGACCAGAATAAAGCCAACGATACTGACTAAAGGTAGGGCTAGGATGGCCCATTGCCAGGGTTTAAATCGTACCATCACCGCATCTCCAAAATGATTGGTGTTTAAGGGACTTAGACGAGTTGATAGGGAACCTCCCAAGACTCAGGTTTCTGAGGATTTCCTCCCAGAAAAGAGGCGGGCCAGACTTCGCCATCGGGATCGACTTGTAGCCCCTGATAGCCATGATCCCAAAGGTTGATAATCACCAG
>SMDP01000177.1 GCA_012911965.1 Geitlerinema sp. P-1104 | reverse complement strand
GGGGCGGATTTACTCATGTGGGGAGATGCTACGGAAACGGCACCGGCGAGGAAACCCGCCCAATCTCAGCCGGCCCAATCTCAGCCGGCCCAACCTGAGCCAGGCCAGTCGGCAGAAGAACCCTTGATTGTTTTTGGGGCTAAAAGTCTCACCGGGGGAACGCAAACTGGTTCGATGCCCTTAACGGTGTTGGTGCATATCCAAGGATTGGGCGATCGCCAATTTGCCTCGAAAGAGTTTGCCGGAACCCGTGGCCAATCTCGCGGCCTGGAAGGGTTCCAACTCCGCCTCGCCAATGCTATCCCAGGGGTAAAACTCGAATACATGGCTCATATCTCCGGTGTCGGGGATACGCCCTGGGTAACCGAAGGGCAATATCTCGGCAGTCGTGGGGAAAACCGGCAAGTTGAAGGCTTTGCCATTCGCTTAACGGGAGAGTCCGCTAGCCAGTACACTGTCCGCTATTCCGGGCATATTCAGAATATGGGGGATACGCCAGTGATGGGGGATGGCCAGTATTGTGGAACCCGTGGCAAATCCTTGCGCGTGGAAGGTTTCCGGGTTTGGGTTGAGTCCCGTAACTAGCTGAGCCAGGAGGGGGGATTGCCTCACCCAGTCAACCCCTCTCATCCTGGAACTGGCCCGCTCGGACTGGTTAAAATGTGATTGTCTAGATTGGGCGAGGTGCGATCGCCCAGCCGATGATTGTTGTTTTTAGGGGATTTGCCTGTGACTTCTACCTCACCTTCAACTCGCGTTGAACTCGAACCGATTGTTGAACTCGAACCAAGTTACGTTATTCCCGTATTTTTAGTGGTACTGGCGATTCCTCTGATGGTGGTGCAGGTTTGGCTGGCGGCGGCGATCGCCCTGTTTGGCCTCTTCTTAATGGTGCAAGCGGCAACCATTCGCCTCGAATTTACCCAAACTGACCTCGATGTCTACCGTTCCGACTCTCTAATTCGTCGCTTTCCCTACTCCGAATGGCTCAATTGGCAGATTTTCTGGCAGCCGGTTCCCATTTTGTTCTATTTCCGGGAAGTCAATAGTATTCACTTTCTCCCGGTGTTGTTTAATGCCAAAATGCTACGCAACTGCCTCGAACAACGCTGTCCCCAATCCTCCCGCTAATTAGCAAACCGCAATACCATACATCCGCCTGTTTGTCAACCCTTAGGAATCGAGATGACTTTAGAGGAAAACACCCCCTACGGAAGCCCCAAGCCAGACCCCAACAGTTCAGATTACTGGGAGACTGACCCAGAATCTGACGTTGAACCCTCTCCCTGGGAAGATGACCCCGACCCCCAACCTCAAGGGGAGGAGTCCGGGCTACCTGAAGGGGCGATCGCACCCCTAGCCCAACCCCTACAAGCCTCCCTCGATTCCTCCGACTCCTCCAGCCCCGCCTCGGAAGACTCCAATGCTGGGTTTTATGACGACGAAACCAGTAATTGGGATGATGAGGACAGCAACTGGCAGGATCATGATGATGACGAGTCCGATCCCTACGCCGACTACGACAGCATCCCCCATGATCCGCCTCCGGGAGATGTGATCCAGGAGCCAGTCCAGGATAAAACTTGGCAGGATTATGACGATGACGAGGATGACGACGACTTCAGTGCGGCTCCAGTTACCTCTGAGCCAGTTACCTCTGAGCCAGTTACCTCTGAGCCGGTGGCTTCTGAAGTCAAGGAACCCGAAGAGACTATGGCGGTCATGGTATCACCCATCGCCGCCACCGAGCCACCTGAGGCGGAGTCCACCCCCAGCCCCCAGCCTGAGCCAGTGGCCGCAGACACCGAGGAAGCGGAGATGGAGGAAGCCGAACCCGCCCCAGAGCCTCCTCAAACCGCTGACATCCCTGCGGCCAGCTCTCCTCAGCCCCCATCAGCAGAGCCAACAGCATCCCCAGCGGTGCAACCCGAGATTGACGCTCTCGAACGGCGAGCCGAAGCCTTACGAGCCGAAATTGCCCAACTCGAAAGCGCCAAACAGCAAATGCAGCAGGCTCAAGCCGAGTTGCAACGAGATTTAGGGCGCTTAGTGCAAGAAGGCGTGAGCGAACTCAAGAAACGCAAACAAGCCCTAACCGTGGATGTCGAGCGTTTAGAGCGCCGCCAAGAGCGCATCCGCAAGGAAATGCAAACCTCCTTCGCCGGCGTTTCCCAAGATATCGCCGTGCGGGTACAGGGGTTTAAGAACTATCTTGTGGGCAGTTTACAAGACTTATCTGTTGCGGCTGAACAGTTGCAAATTGAGCCACCCCAAGCCCCCGCCGCCCCTCCAACTCCCGTGGAGGGCGCTCCTCGCCGCTCCCGAGGTGAACGGGGTGAGAGTCGCGGTGAGGCGGCCACGAGTCCTCAGTTTAGTGAACAGGGATTCCGGGAACAACGACGCTTGATTCGTCGGGCTTTGGATCAATATCGCAACAATCCTGACTATTATGGTCCCCCCTGGCAGTTGCGTCGCACCTTTGAACCGGTCCACGCTGAACGAGTAGCCAATTGGTTTTTCACCCAGGGCGGACGTGGGGCGATGAAGTCCACCAATAGCCGCCTTCAGAATATCTTGATTGCGTCGGCGATCGCCTCGGTGCTGCATCTGATGTACAAACGTCGTTTACGGGTGTTGGTGCTGGCCAATAGCCCTGAACGTCTCGGGGAATGGCGGCGCGGCTTACAGGACTGTCTAGGCATCTCTCGGGCTGATTTTGGCCCCGATCGCGGTGTGGCTCTGTTTGAAGCCCCTGAACCCCTAGCACAACGGGCTGAGCGGTTTATGCAGGCGGGATTGATGCCCCTGATTATTGTCGATGAGTCGGAAAATCAGCTCAGTCTGGGACTGTTGCAATTCCCCCTCTGGCTAGCCTTCGCCCCGGACCCAGAATCGACGGTGGTGCGAGACTGGTAACCCCTGCCCTCTCGTCTCTACGTTGAGTCTCATCTCCTGGAACTCCTCATCTCGTGCCATGGCTGAAGCCGTGGCACGCTCTCGGGCGGCTCTGCCGCCTGTATTCATGTATTGGAGCGCATTGACATCGGTCGCCGCTTTAAAAACAACACAGAACACCTGGAAAAACGGTTTGACTTAATATACACAAATCACCCGCCAAGACAGTCGAGGGAAAACGTAGAGTCAAGGCAAAATTAGAGGAAAAAAATAATGAATTCGGTTCTTAACCTCATCCTTAATGCTCTTAAACAAAACCTGAGTGAACTCTACCGGGAACGCCTCGTTCACCTCACCCTCTTTGGCTCCCAGGCCCGTGGAGATCAAGACCCCGAGTCAGATATTGATGTTCTGGTTGTATTGCGATCGCCCGTTAATCCTGGCGAAGAAATCAAGCGCACTGGCAAAATCGTTGCCGATCTCTCCCTGCACCATGATGTAGTGATTAGCTGCATTTTTATGGACGAAATCGACTACCAAAATCGCAACAACGCGCTGCTACGAAATATTCGCAAAGAGGGAGTCTTGCTATGACCAACGAGCAACGGGAACTCCTACTTAAAGCTCAAAAAAGTCTCCAAGCAGCAAAACTTCTACTCTCCAATGACTACCCTAATTATGCCACATCTCGGGCCTATTACAGTATGTTTTACATTGCCGAAGCTTTTCTAGAAGGTGAAGGACTTGCCTTTTCCAAGCATTCCGCTGTAATTGCCGCCTTCGGACGAGAATTTGCTAAACCTCAGCGAATTTCAGCAAACTTTCACCGTTTCTTAATTGAGGCTCAAGAACTCCGCACCACTGGCGACTACGGACAACTCAACGCCGTCACGGTTGAGCAAGCTAAAGAACAAATTGAGAACTCCTCATCTCGTGCCATGGCTGAAGCCGTGGCACGCTCTCGGGCGGCTCTGCCGCCTGTATTCAAGTATAGGAGCGCATTGACATCGGTCGCCGCTTTAAAAACGACACAGAACGCCTGGAAAAACGGTTTGAATTATATACAGAAATGACCCGCCAAGACAGTCCAGGAAACCAGTCTAGTAAACCCGCAACCCAAAGAGGCAAATCATAATGGCAAAAGATTTAACATCATCCCCCCTAGACCGCCAAAACATACTCAATAACCCCTACGCCTTAGAAAAAATAGAAACCTACTTAGGCTTAGGAGGTATTTACTATCAAGGAGAACTATTCTTTACTAAACAACAACTGGTTGAGATTTTCGGAATCAGTGAAAGCACTATCGAAAAGTACCTCGCCAGCCACAGCGATGAATTAAGAACCAATGGCTACCGGGTGCTACGCGGCCAACAACTACGAGAGTTCAAGGCTTTGATGGATGTCTCCGTAACTGATTACGGTAACAAAACCCCGGCTTTGGGCGTGTTCACATTTCGGGCAACCCTCAATCTTGCAATGGTTTTAGTCGAGAGCGATCGCGCCCGTATGATTCGCTCCCGAATCTTAGATATCGTCATTGACGTAATGGCTGAACGCACCGGTGGACATCCTAAATATATCAATCAGAGAGACGGCAATTACTTACCGGCTGCCTATCAGGAATTTAGCTACCGTAAGACGTTTACTGATGCTCTTGATCATTACCTAGGCATGGCTAAAATTAAGTATGTAATTTATACGAATAAAGTTTACGAGATTGTTTTTCGGGAAAAAGCAAAAGAATATAAACAGATTCTCAGGTTGGGTAAAAAAGATAGCCCCCGTGACACGATGTATGCTGAAGTTCTCAAAGCCATTGCGAGTGTAGAGAATGGTTTGGCAGCAGAGATGAAAACTCAATCAGAAACACTCGGGCGACCCCTACAAACGAAAGAAGTGGATGCACTCTTTACCGCCGCAGAAGACAACCCCTATCTCAAACCTATCATTGAAGATGCTCGCATCAAAATGGCGAGTCGTGATTTAGGATTTCGGGATGCGCTGCATCAGAAACTAGATGCCTATATTCAGAGCGTACCAGAAGGCGACTTTGATAAATTTTTAGGGGAAACGAGCCGTTCTTTAGAAGAGCAACTTTCAGATCCAGCTCTTTTGGCTGTATTCAAGCGGCTGAAGGATCGCTAAATCATGAAAACAGCATTCTTTTACTTTGAGAGTCACGATGCCGTTAAGTTACATGATTGGATTATTGCCAACTCAGGAGGACTGCCAGGAACCAATCATCTGGGACAACTAGAGAGTGTCTTGGAACATATCCAAAATGACCTCTATTATCCCGAGATTCAAGACAAATTGACTCATCTTGTTTTTGCTGTCAACAAGTTTCATGTATTTGTTGATGGAAACAAGCGTTCTAGTATTGCATTAGGGGCTTATTTTTTAGAACTCAATGGCTATGATTTTCTTGTGCAAAAATTTGTCCTAGAAATGGAAAACATAGCCTTATGGCTTGCAGAGGGACGAATCTCCAAAGAGTTGTTAGGCGAACTGATAGTCTCCCTTATTTTTGAAGAAGATTTTAGTGAGGAACTGAAGATTAAATTGGCTCGTGCTGTCATGTATGATCCTAGTCAAGATGAATAGCTTGACGAGATGACGAATTCGCCCGACTGTACTCGCACAAGCCATCGCAGAAGCCATTGCACTGGCAGGGGAGGATTAAACACGATACCCTACCCTATCACTTGAATCAATACAAGTCTCCATCATGAGACCCTTAAAACTGACCGTAATCTAGGGGTTAATCCAGACCAGGGCCTGATTCAACTGGAAATCAAGGGCTTAGCCGCTCCCAAGAGTCCCGAGGCCCATCGTATCTGCCGCGAAGACTTAACGGAACTGGTCACAGCCTTTGTTCAGGATAAACCCACCATTGAGCGAGGTCTTTTTGACCGGGAACTGGTGCCAGAGGAACTGACTCAGCTACATATGGGTAGAATCGTTAAAGAAAAGTTCCCTAACCTAGAGGGTGAGGATCAAGAGGCCGTCCGTCAACATGCGATCGCCGCTCTCAACCTGGTTCAAGAGTCCCAGAAAACCCTAAATCCCACCCAGATGGAGAACGGAAAAAACACCTCACTCCTCGATGGAGTCCGCCAATTCGCCCTATCGGTGACGGAGTTAGAGATGGATCTGATCGATCGCATCAATCCCTTTGGCGAGGCCTATGCCATCCTAGCTAAGTCTATGAGCGAGGAACGACTCAAACAGATTGAAGCGGTGATTGCCGCTAAGCGAGTGAGCCTACCCCCCGATGAAGCTAAGGAACTTGCCATACGTGCCTCCAGGTTCAAAAAAGACCGAGGACGGTTGCCTTCAGTGAATTCACCAGATGCTTGGGAGAAACGCATGGCTGAAGGTGCTGCTGCATTTGTTCGATTTATGGATGAAGGATGCTATGAGTGATGTCGATCTCGATGAACTGCGATCTGAACTGGATGATTTTGCACAGTCTAAGAAGAGCAGCGTCCGGTCTGCTGCGGAAGAGCGTATTATTGCAGGCTTCGAGGAGATCGAGCGGTTTGTCAAAGAATACGATCGATTTCCTCAACATGGGGATGACTGTCCTATTTTCGAGCGACTCTATGCAGTACGCCTCGATCGCCTGCGGAAGTCTCCGGAATATCGCGAAATCTTGGAACCATTGGACTCACACGGACTGTTAGACACCTGCAACGATGTTGTACGAGATACGGAAGATATTACAGATGAGGAGCTACTCGCTACCCTGAAAGTTGAGAGGGATCCAAAGGACAATATCACTCAACTCAATTACGTGCGATCGCGCCAAGAAATCAAGGCCGCCGAAGAAATTGCCCAACGAACACCCTGCGAAGACTTCGAGGAGTTTCAACCCTTGTTTGAGGGGGTGCAGCAGCAGTTAACGACTGGAGAACGGCAAACGGTAAAATATCAAGACAATGCCGAGGTGCAACTGGGGGATTGGTTCATCCTCGATGGCCATAAAGTCTTAGTGGCTCAGATGGGGGAGATGTTTACCAGTGACTATGGCCGTACCGACTGTCGGCTACGGGTGATTTACGACAACGGCACCGAGAGCAACCTGTTACTGCGATCGCTCCAGCGAGCCTTAAATAAGGACAAAACCAGCCGTCGCATCAGCAAAATTGATTTCGGTCCCCTTTTTTCCCAAACAAACCTCTCCGACAGCCCAGTAACCGGCTCTATTTACGTCCTGCGCAGTGACTCTGACCATCCATTTATTGCCAAAAATCGGTCTATCATCCATAAAATTGGCGTCACCACGGGCGATGTCAAAACGCGAGTCGCCAATGCCCAAAAAGACCCCACCTACCTGTTAGCCGATGTCGAGATTGTCTGCACCTTCAAACTTGAAGCCATCAACCCACAACGACTGGAGGCACTGCTGCACAAGTTTTTTGCTGCTGCCCGCTTAGAGGTGAATTTGCCCGATCGTTTTGAGATTCCTGTACAGCCTCGGGAGTGGTTCCTGGTCCCACTAGAGGTCATTGAACAGGCGATCGAGAAAGTCCAGGACGGAACCCTAACGCAATTTCAATACGACCCTGAAACAGCCAGTCTGCGGCAAGTGTAACACCAGTTTACTTATCGTTCACACCATTCATTGCGCGTTTGTCGGAGCGTTCCCAACAGAGTCGAGACAAACGTACAACGCCTCAACTCAGAATTATCTCGATGAACAATCGTCATTCGTCCTAATTGACCAATCACATGATTACGACGGTCAAAAACGACCCGTCGCGCTCCCTGAACCCGCCGCAGAGTGCTATTCTCCTCATCGTAGCGAACGGCGGATGATAGGGCTATCCATTGAGCATCATCGGGGTGAACCCTGGCCGGATGAACCGCCCAGAATGCCTGTTCATCTTCTTCTCGGAAGCTCGCCTGCCATCGCTGTTTGGACGTTCTGGCTTGACTTTGGGCGGAACGCATGGCCATAAATACGGCTTCATCGGCTTGTTTGACCGCCTGATTGGCAACAAAATACGACCAACTCGTCAGAGTGATTGAACTCAGGATTCCTAGAATCACAACAATCACTAGAACCTCAGGGATTGTATATCCCTGGCTTCCGCTAGGCTTATGCCACGAGTCTAGCTAACAAATCTGAAAACTGCTAGAGCGACTTGTCATGTTTTCGGTTACCCCGTTTCGCGGCTTGGCTGGCCACTCAGCCTGACTGGGGTTGTGCCTGATTTGACGACTCCCCGCGAATCACGCGACGGGGATGGCCTCGTGCTATGGCTGAAGCCGTGGCACGCCCTCGGGTGGCTCTCCGCCTGGATGGAGGGGAACCTGAAACGACTTTCAATCTCTAGCCAGAGAACCTCAGCCAGAGAACCTCAGCCAGAGAACCTCATCATTGCGACTAGCGCCAGAAACGCCAGATAATGAATTTCGTCCCCCCCCAAGCCAAAATGGCTGCCAGAAGACTGAACAGAAGGGCACTCGCAAAGGGATGGATGCTTTCACCCCGATTGTCTTGCCAGGGATATGTCATCGGCTCTTGGAAGCGTAACGGAAACGTTGAGGCAACGATCGCCCCCGCACCAATTCCCATGCCAATGGCTTGAATTTGGTCTTGGAGTTGTTGGTTTTGTTCCTGTAAACTGCGATCGCGCTGGGTTTGTTCAATCTCCACAATCCCGCGAATTGAGGCAATGGCTTTATCCGCTAAACTTGACCCCTCGACAAAATAGTTGAGTTCATCATTGATGCGAGCTTGAAAATAGGGAGAGGTGCGATCGCCAAACTCCCGGAAAAACTCCAGTTCCTGGGCCTGTACCTCATAGTTCTGCTCTTGCAGGCTATTCAAAATCTCCGCCAAGGTCACCTGATAATTTTTCGTATTGATACTAATAGTATTGCGACAATGTTTATAATTTCGCAACAATCGCGCATACTCTAAATCCAACGCCGCCAACTCCTTTAAGACCATTTTTAGATCTTCTAATTGCGCCTGAGTTAAGGCGAG
>SMDP01000176.1 GCA_012911965.1 Geitlerinema sp. P-1104 | reverse complement strand
GGGTCTATCCTCCAGTGACGGGCTTGGGAGCGTGTCAGCATCGGGGAGTGATGCTGGAAGTCAGGGGCGATCGCGCCAATGACCAGAGGCAATTTTAGCACCTGGTCGTCCCCCGGGTCCCGGCTTTACCCGCAATCGGGCCGGTCTGGGAAATCGGGTTGAAGTTCATCCCTAAATGACGGGTCATCAAACGGTGTGCCACCCTTTAGTCAACATCAAAGACCCAAGTTCTCAAAAAGCGGTGTGTTAGACTGAGGGTTAACGTCTGGCGCTCCAAGACCTATCATGTTAACTCTAAAGCAAATTATTTCAGAAGCCACCGCCTTACCGGATTCAGACAAAGCGATTTTGATTGAAAAAGTCATGGAAAGTATGACGGAGCAACTGGAGGCTGAGCCGTTAAGAGAAGGAGTCAAGATAGCTCAAGAACGCCTTGCTGAACTGGATGAGGGAACGGTGCAAACCATTCCGGGAGATGTGGCGTTGGCTCAAGTTCGGCAACTCTTCGGACGGTGAATTATGAGTTTCACCCAGCCGCTCTGCAAGAGTATGCGGAAGCCGTGCAATTTTTTGCTCAGTATAACCAATAGCAAAATTTCATCGATACTATAGAAAATTGCATTTTTCGTATTATTAGTGCTCCGGAACGCTGGCCCGTTATTGAGGGAAACATTCGTCGGTGTTTGACTCCGAAGTTTTCCTATTTTATCTTGTACAAAGTCTATTCTGAGCGAGTCGTGATTGTTGCAGTTATGAGTTGTCGTCGCGATCCAGACTATTGGAAGAGTCGCCTGGAATCGTAAACTATCCCATCATATTGTATGTATTAGACTTGGATTAACTCGAACCAGAAAGATGCCAATTGTTTTTTTCTATGATTCAGAATTTTTCTCTGTCGCCCACTATTAGGAGATTACCATATGACGCTTTTGCAACAAGGAACCCATTTGTTGTTACCGAAAATGAGTTTCAGGGTTTGATGGGATCGGGTAACGCCGTCCAAAAGGCTTGTTCAGACCCCTGACGCAACACATTGGTGGCACAGTGGATGTTACCTTTGAGTTCGTGATATTCGGCATCGTTGAGGAAAGCGACGCTTAATCCGGTTCCCTCGATGAGGTCGAGAAAGACCTGTTGTAGGCGATCGCCCCCATCGATGATGGCCCCGTGAGGATCGGGTACAAGCAGGCGATCGCCCAAAACGAGCAAATTAACCAAATTGGGAAAGATGGAATCACCCAGAGGACGGTAGAGGGCGGGAACGAGACGAATGCGATCGTCAGTTAGTTGAAACTCTCGTTTCAGAGTGTCCAGGATGGGGTTGAGATGGTCCTGTTGAAGTTGGCGGTTATGGTCGATGAGAGACTCATTGGCCAATAACTGATTGACGGTTGCTTGTCCACTTAAGCCTCGGGCTAGGGTGGCATCTCCTTGTCCTTGTTCGGCTAGGTCTTCGAGGAACTCAACCCCGGCCCCTGGGGAGGTCACTAGGGCTAGAAATGACCCGTTTCCATCGGGGATAAAGCTAACAATTTCATCCACATGACCGATGTACAGCCAGGAGGTATCAATGGCCACGGCGGGGGTCTGGAGTTGTTGCGCGTCGAGAAAGTCCAGAAGTTCTGGATGGAGGCTGTAATCGTTGGCAACGCCGTAGTAAATACGACCCCAGGGATAGCCGGGAAGGGGGGGAGAGACTTCTAAGTTGCCATACCAGTCAATCCAAGAGTAAGCATCGGGAAGGGACCGGGGTGCGGCGACAGAAAACCAGCCAAAGTCGCGTCCTAGGAGAGTTCGGGCAAAGCCATCGATGCTGGAACTGCGAATGCCGTTGAGGACGGCGGGAATGACATGGAGTTCGCCACGACTGGGAAACTGCATAAAGCCGATTTCCATGGTGTCCTGCATCCAGAGGATTTGACCGGAGTCGGTCGTTAGATCTAGGTTTTGGGCCTCAATTTCCTCTTGCAGTTGTGGGAGAAAGCGACTGTTGGGCTGGGGACTGACGAAGACTCGTTTGGGACGGTCGAGGTTGGATTGCATCAGCCAGGGGGTGACGCGCATGGCGAGGCGATCGCGTTGGACAATCTCGTCACCATCGGGGATAAAGGCAGTCACGACAGCAAAGCCGTTCCAGTCTTGATGGGCAAATTCTGTTGCTTCCATCCCTAGAACTAAGTCACTGCTATTGATGAGGGGGGTTTGTCCGGTTAAGTCGATGGGAATCCAGCCTTCGTGGGTTCGCTGAAAGGCACGCAGGTAGGGCCGTGCGGCATGGTTGGCATGGAGGAAGATGGGGGAGTCTTGCCAGGGTTCGGGGACCTGTAGACGCAGTAGTGCCAGTTCGCGATCGCGCCGGAAGTCGATGGGACGGTTGTTTTGCCAATCGGGGATGCCGTTGAGGTTATCATCATCTTGGTTGAAGGGAAGCAGCATTCCCTCTTTCCAAGACCAGCGATCGCGTCCCTCTACGTCGTCGGCTTGGCTGACAATTCCATTGCGGTTGGTGTCGCCGTAAAGGAGAATTTGGGACTCCGGGGCCTGGGATGAGGAGGGAGGGGAGAGGGCGACATCCTCTAGGGAGAGGTCATCGACGGAACTTTCGAGGTGGGAGAGGAGATCGTTGGGAACCAGTTGTGCTGGGAATAACCCCCCAGTCAGACGATGGGCGTTGACAATGAGGAGAAAGGCGATCGCCATCGCCAACCAATACCGTCGTTTCATATTGCATCCACTAACTACCGCTACCCGCCTTTGTTGCGAGAGATGAGAGTATCATAACAAGGTAAGCCTGAAGAGCTACGAAACTGGCTTCGGCATTTTGGAAATCTATCGTCACATTTCCGTAAAATCGTAAAATGGCTCTGTAGCTACAGTTTGACCGACCATTTTAGTCACAGGTGTTATGAATCCTACCCCTCCCCAATGCCAGAATCTGGATACTCAGGTGCAAACCCTAGTCCAACTCCAGAATGCTGAAGCCACACTCCCAAGCCAGGATACCGCAACAATCCGCACCTCTCTCAATAAGGCCATCTCCCCCCGCTTTGAAATTGTCTTTGCGGGGGCGTTTAGTGCCGGGAAATCGATGTTGATTAATGCGCTTTTAGAGCGAGAACTGCTCTATAGCGCCCAGGGTCACGCCACGGGAACGGAATGCTACATTGAATATGAGCCAGATCCGACTCAGGAACGAGTTGAGTTAACCTTTCTCAGCCAGGTGGAAATTCGCCAACAAATTGGGGAGTTGAGTCAACTGCTGGCAATTTCTGAAATGGGGGATCTCAGTGATACCCAGCAACTGGATAAGCTCAGTCAAATGTCTCAGGGAATTTGGGAGGCTGAAGGGGGTGAAAGTCGCACGGAACGGGCAAAACAGGCGAAGTTATTGGAACAGCTTGTTTTGGGTTGGCAGGCGAATCGCGATCGCATTGATACGGTGAATAATGCCACCTACTCCATGGCCCAACTCAACGCCAACAGCCTTGATGAAGCCTCCCAATATGCCCGGCGCAGTCAAAACAGTTCAGTTCTCAAGAAAATCAACTATTACTGTCATCATCCCCTCTTGGAAGATGGCAATGTTATTATTGACACGCCGGGTATTGATGCTCCGGTTAAGAAAGATGCCAAAATCGCCTATGACAAGATTGAGCATCCTGACACATCAGCGGTTATTTGTGTGTTTAAGACGGCGGCAAATGGGGAGTTGACGACCGAGGAAACTCAGTTATTGGAGCGGATTCAGAAGAGTCCGGGGATTCGCGATCGCGTCTTTTATGCCTTCAACTATATTGATGCTACCTGGTATGATGACCAACTGCGGAATCGCCTGGAATACCAGATTAAATCGCAATTCCGAGGGGGCGATCGCATTTATAAAACCAGTGCCTTGCTCGGCTTCTACGGCAGTCAAATTCGCCAAGCCAGTCCCGAGAACCATTGGGGACTCGACAGCATTTTTGCCAACACTCCCTCTACCTTTGATCAACAAGAACTGACCCCAAAATTCGTTTTTGAGTTTAACCGCTATTTCTCCACTCCTGGACGCTTATCTCGGACTCGTTTTCCCAGCACCCCAGCCATTAGTAACGCCGACAGCGAGAAAGAGCAATATCAGCAAATCCTTAACACCTATGGACAAGAACTGATTGAACAACTGGTTCGCGACAGTGGGATTCAGGAGTTTCGGCGAGAAATTACTCGCTACCTCATGGAAGACCGCCGTCCCCAACTCTTTGAAGCACTCGCCAATGACCTGCGGCCGCTTTGCATTGAACTCCGCAACTACTATATCCATACTTGGAAGGAGTTAGAAAGCCAACCCCAAGAAATTGACACCATCAAAGAGCAGCAGGTTCAACAACTCAACAAAGAACTCAAACAGATTGGTGACGATTTCAAAGACCATGTCACCACCTATCTCAATGAGTCCATCGCCGACAAAAACAACACCAGCTATGAGCGGGACTTCCGCCAGTTGCAAAAGCAGATGTTGCAAAAGCTCGATGACTTGATTGAAGAGTTCTCCGTTGGCGAAACCTACAAACTGGCTCAAAAAAGTCACCCCGAACATGCTGTTGTTCCCATGATGGCAATTTTAGTTGAAGCCTTTTATACCCTGGCCAATCAACTCAAAGCCGTTTTAGTCAACGCCTCGGAAGAGTTAGTCGCCAACTATTTCTTCCAACTTCGGGAAAGTATCCATAATGCCGAGTTTTACAATAAACTCTATCGTTTCCTCGGCAATGATGCCTCAATTGACCAGAATCTCTCGCGACTGGAGGAGCGGGTTCGGGATTTTGTCGTCGGACAAGCGGGGTATGAATGTGATACCTATGTTCGGGAAACTCCAGAATTTTATGGAGAAAACACCGTTCCTAACTTCCAACTGCGTCAAACTCTACAACAAGCCTGTCGTTCCCAAGATTATGAGGGGATGGTAGCGGCGGAACCGGCGATTCGTCAACTGTTGCAAGTGGATTTTGAGAAAAAGGTCAAAAATACGGTCATTCGTCGCTTTCGTACGGTTCTAAACAGCATTCTCAATGAGCGGCTGTTTCAAATGGCCAACGAACAATCCCAGACCATTTTATCTCAGTATGAATTGGCGCGGACGAATTTGGCGAAAACCCTAGACCGGGAAGCGGAAGCCAAACTGGAACGGAATCGTCAGTACCAGGCGGAGGTTCAGGAGAACATTGAGCAATATAATGAGGCGATTCAGGGGATTAACGGCTGTTTGGAGGAGATGAGTCTCGGCCGGGTGAAACTCCCGCCAGTTCAGGAATCGGATTTACAGATTTTCACGCCGACAACAGTGATATCGGAGGATATCGCTGAGGTTGAGGGAGATTTGGAAGTGGCTCCTTCTGAAGCTGAGCGAGTTACTGAGGAGACGGTGGTTGAAACGCCTGAAACCACGTTCCCCATTCCCGATGAGGATGTGAACTTCTCCAGTTTCGGCGACGGCTAATCTTAAGTCATCATCCTAATCAACGGATAGATGTGACGCCGAGTTTGCTGAGGTTGCATCCTAGGAGAGCCTTGAGATAGACTATCAGGGGGATAACTTGCCGGAGTTGTTTCCCCTGATGAGTCTTTGAGTGTTAAGGAGGACATCTCACCTCAATCATGGCGGTGTGTTTTACAGATAGGGAACTCAGAAGAGCTTGGGAGAACAATTTACAAGCCTTTCAAGAGAGTGCATCGAAAAGCAATGCTCACCGACTCCTGTTATTTTATGCCGTCGAATGTGGACTCAAACTGGCGCTAATGAAACGAGAAGGTGCAAGTTGCACCGCAGACTGTCCACAACTACTGGATATACAACATGATATCAATGCACTTCTAGATGCGCTTAAAACAGGTCGTGATTACAATTTACCCAAATCATTATCAATGGGGTTTGTTAGAATAAATCAGAAGAGAAGAGAGCGTAAAATAAGTCCGGGTCAAATTAACCAAATGTGGCGGTATGGTGGTCATCTTCATACTAACTCTCGTGACTCAAGCTCGTTTCAATCTGATATCGATATTGAAAAAGCATTACTTAAAATTTGTCAGTGGCTAGAAGACAATGAAAATTTATAGATTTCAGGAAACTATTCATCCATGAACAACTCAAGGCTTTTGACTTGGTTAGATGTCCAACGGTTCATACGAGAGAAAACCTATGATGGGACTCAAATCCCCTCCGGAATCACTCGAATTGACTGTTTTTCAGATGCCTTAGAAGTTGAAATACCTTCAGAATCTAGTAAGGCTGACGTGGATAATCTCCTCAGAGATTGGTTTTTAGACCGATATAAATCGGATTCAGATTCGGATTCAATCTACTTAGATTTTGGTGAAGCGGAGCTGCCTGTTGAATTTATCGTCAAAGAACCCAGACTGAGAGCTGTACAACGAAAATTTCGTCCATTTTGGAGCAATGTTATTTATCGTCAACAGCATTTAGAGGGGGAGTCACAAACTCAGGGTTTAGACGACTTAACCCCCCTAACAGCACCGCAAATGGTCACTTTTTACTCCTTTAAAGGAGGGGTAGGTCGGACGCTCCATCTTGCTGCTTATGTCTTTGCACTACTGGATGCAGCCAAATCTCAAAATAAACCGATTACTATTTTAGTGATTGATGCTGACTTGGAAGCTCCCGGTCTAACCTATTGGGACCAAGCGAGTCACCAGCCTGCTTTTGCTTCATTTATTGATTTTTTAGAGATTTATCACTATAGTCCTGTCCCTAAAAAAGAAGCATTAGACCTATTTGCAAAAGAAGTTAAAAAAACAGCCAAGCGAGAGGGGAAATCCACCCTCTATTTTCTGCCCGCTTTTTTAAGGCAAGAACAATTACTTGATACTCAAGTTCTTCCTGAACATTTAGCACGAACCGGGTCTTGGGCTTGTAGCCAAGCCATTCATGAGTTGGGTCGTCATTTGGGTGCAGATTATGTATTTATTGACTTGCGTGCGGGATTGAGTGAGATTGCGAGTCCGCTTCTGTTTGATTCGCGGATGCAACGCTTTTTTGTGACCACGGCTGCTAGACAGTCTGTGGAAGGGCTAACCTTGGTGTTGCAACAAGTGAGCCGTCTTGCACCGGGGAGTGAGGAGATTGACTCCGGTCATTTTTATGACCCGTCAGTGTTGATAAGTTTCTTAACGCCAGAGTTAAAGCAGTTACCCGAGTTTGAAGAGGCTTTAATTCAGTTTCGGGAAGCTTATGCACAGGCACAAACTGCTGAAGAGGATGAGTTTTATTCTAAGCGACTTGAAATTTTAGAGACGGACTTTAGTCAGCAACTCCTTTATATTAATACTTGGGATGAAGCGAGGCGAAAGTTAGCAGCGACTTCCTTGATGAGGGTAGCTGAAGATTGGGCTAATAATCAAATTGACGCTCCGAAATATGACGTATCTCAATCCGTCTCCGACGGCAGTAAAATGTTCTCGGTTGAAGCGCAGCTAAGGCGATTTAAAGAAACCTGCGGTCAGTATGAATTTGCTGAAGATGGTAAAGGAGACAGTTTGCTGGTTACGGAACCCCTCAAAAATTTAGCGGCCCATTTTCAGGATGATTTACCCAAGGTGGTTTCTCTGGGTTCTAAAGGTGCGGGTAAAACCTTTACCTATCTTCAGCTTGCACGGTTGAAATATTGGCAAAATTTTGTGAGAACGGTGTTGGCTTTTCCGGAGGAGTCGGGAGAGGAAAAAACTTATATTTTTCCCTTATTGGAATCTGATAATCTTGCTCAGTCAGCTCAGGAACAGACTCGCAAAGCGAGAGAGGACTTTCGCACTCATCTTCAGGCTCATGTTCCTGGAGAAAAGTCCGAAATTCTGATGTCAGATTTAAGGGAAAAAATCAAGAGATTCTCGCGAGATGACCATGATCATTTAGATTGGAAATATTTTTGGCTAAAGTTGATAGCCGAAGCGTTTAATTTATCCATAGAGAGTCCCAGTATTTCTGCAATCAATAACTTCCTAAAGAGTTATGATATTAAAGTGGTGATGCTTTTTGATGGCTTAGAAGATGTGTTTCAAGAGGCTGCGTCAAATTCCAATGAACAAGCAGCCATTCATGCGTTGATTAACTTACCTAAGCAATTTGAAGAGTTGAGACATTCCAACTTGGGCTTGGTGATTTTCTTGAGGTATGATTATCTAAAGTATACAATTACTCAAAATACGGCTCAATTTGAGAATTTATATCGAGCCTATGAGTTAAGTTGGGATTTGGGGTCGTTCCTGAAGCTGGTGTATTGGATGTGCGCTCAAGCTAAAGTGATGGATGTGAGTCCAGAAGAGATTGAGGGATTAAGTCGGAAGGAACTCGAAGATAAATTGGAAACCTTATGGGGGAAAAAACTAGGCAAGTCCACCAGTAACGAGGCGTATACCAGTAACTGGGTGTTTGCTGCACTGACGGATTTTAAGGGACGACTCCAGGCTCGTGATATTGTGCGCCTACTGTATCATGCGGCTGAAATTAGTCTCAGTCAAAGTCAAGAGGTTCAATTACAGCGATGGTCATCAGACCGTTTGCTTCCCCCTCAAGCGATTCGGCGAGCCTTGGAACCCTGTAGTCAGAAGAAAGTCGAGGAGGCGGAACAGGAATATCCCCAATTTAAGGAATGGCGAGAGACAATTCCCAAGGGGAGTGAACGGGTAGTTCCGTTTACCCTGGAGGACTTTGAGTTAGAGGCGGGACATCTGAAGTTATTGGAGGAGATGGGTGTAATTTACGAACATCGGGAAAAGAATGGTACAGTGCGTTATTATATGCCAGAGATTTTTCGGAAAGGACTGGGGTTTGAGTTAAATGGCGGTGCCAGGCCCCGAGTTCTGGCGTTGAAGCGTAAGGCGCTCAAGAGCCAGTTGTAAGTGAGTGTTTTGTCCTAGTTTTTAGTGGAGATACTCCATGATTGAACCGACACCCCGCATTATTTTTCCCCCACAGGTTCGCCGTTATGTCTATGAACGGGATGATTTTACCTGTGTCGCCTGTGGGAAGACTCATCAGCAGGCTCAATTGACGATTGA
>SMDP01000175.1 GCA_012911965.1 Geitlerinema sp. P-1104 | reverse complement strand
CGGGAACCGTTCATTGGTTGGCGATTATTCTTTTGGGCAGTTATTTCTTCAGTTCCCTCAATCCCAATAAGAATCCTCGCTACATTCTGCCGATGTTGCCGATTTTGTCCTTGATTCTGGCGTATGGACTGATGGCTTGGGGTTGGCGGATTCGTTGGGGGATTATTACCCTAACGGCGTTGGTTCTGGCGTTCCAACTGCGACCGATTTCGGTGTTTATGCCCACGGTATCCCATATCTATGTCGGGGAACGGTTTCCCCATGAGGAGGTGATTGCTCGTCTGATTGAGGAGCGGCCCTATTTACAGACCACCTTGGGAGTTCTGCCGTCAACGCCGAGCCTGAATCAACATAATCTCAATTATTATGGGGCGCGGGCGAATTTCCAGGTCTATGGCCGTCAGGTGGGGATTCGCGATCAGGATGTAGTGGCTGATGTGCGATCGCTCTCCTGGTTTGTGACTCAGACGGGCGATCCCGGTTCAGTCCCGGATGCCTATCACGATACGGTGGCCTTGGTGGAAGAGGGGGGAGACTTTGAGTTATGGCAGCAATGGCCCTTACCTCAAGGGGAAACCCTCAATCTCTATCGCCGTCAGGTTCAACCGATTAGGGTCACGGCCGAGGAGTGGGCTGAGTCCCCGCAAAGACTGCAATTGCTCGGGGTGAGTGTTCCTGAGCAGGTGGCGCCGGGAACTGCTGTTCCCATTACCTATGAGTGGCAGGGAGCGGCTGAGGATATCCGCGATGGGGTGCTGTTGGTAACCTGGCAACGGACGGATGGGGATGATTTCTGGATTCATGATCATGCCATCACTCAACGTCAATGGATGAACCGTCCGGCTCCTGGGGAGGCTCCTTGTCGCAATCAACCGGAGCGTTGTCGCTTTCGCGTTTCGGAAACGTTGGCGATGTTGCCTCCGGCGACGTTGACTCCCGGAACCTATGGGGTATCGGTGCAACTGCTACATCCAGAAACCGGGGCGATTGAGGAGGTTGAGAGTCCTCAGGTGCAGGTGACGCTTGACCCTACGGCGGCGGTGGTGGAGGCCCCGGAATTGGATTGGGTGAGCCAACTGCGGCAGTTGGCCCAGGTGCTGCCTCGGGGCATTGATGGCTTTGATGAGATGTTTGCTGAGATTGCTCGTATTAATCAGTATGACCCGGTTCAGGATTATCTGGATGTGGCGATTGAGTCTCTGGAGGCTCGCTTGCAACAACAGCCTCAGCGGGCAGATTGGGCTTATACGGTGGCGTTGGCCTGGATTCTTAATAAACGGGCGGATCGGGCCATTGAGGCGTTTGAACGGGTGGTGGCGGTGGATGGCCAGAATCCCTATGCTCATGCCTATCTGGCGGTGGTGAATTTGTTGGATCTACATCCCTGGGCGGCTCAGGAGGCGATCGCCCAAGGGCGACAGTTACCTCAGGATATTCCGGAATGGCAGTTGCTAGATGGGGTGGCTTCGCTGATGGGAGGCAATCTTTGGCGAGCGGTTCGAGAGTTGCCATCCGGGTTACAGGTGATTAGTGCTTTTTAGATGCTTAAAAATGGACAATTTCAAGCTTTTTAAGTCTTGTTGGGTAATGGTTTTAACTTTTTTAGATGTCATGTTTGATATGACTTAATAGCAGTTCTCGAAAGACTGGCTATACATCTAATACCGAGGAGTAATACCGAGGAGGGCGAACGGCCGTTCGCCCCTACAGACATCTAGGGCACGACTTCTGAAAATTGGTATCAGTTCCGTGGATTTTGCGGTTTTGAGGCTGACCTGATCGCTGCCCTTGCGGTTATTTATTGACACTTACTTGCAATAACCAGTAGGATCAGCTATGATACGCTCGTAATTGACAATTATTTGTAATTACAACGTTGACTCTCGAACCTCTTATGTCATGGTCTGGGGATAGACATCACAGTCTGTCCCCACTTTCTCACTCGGGTTCTGCTCTTGTTCTGCGTTTGGAAAATTGCCGTGTTTGCTACTCAAGATGCTCCGATTGCGCTCTCTCCCGTCACCCTGCGCCGCTTTCCTCAGCGGAGTTTTATTCCTTCTGAGGCGGATACGCTCTGGAAGATTACAAAAGGTGTGGTGCGGACGCTGACCTGGAATGAAGCCGGAACCCCGATTAGTTTGGGGTTATGGACGGTTGGGGATGTGGTGGGGGTGGCCCTATCTCGGGTGCATCCCCATGAAATTGAATGTCTCAGTGAGGTCCAGGTGCAGGCCATCCCCCGCTCTCACTGGAGATATCTCACGGATCAACTGATTGATCATGCTCAAGAATCGCAACAGCTTCTAGCGATTATCCGTCAGGAACGAATCCGCGATCGCCTCTTAGCGTTTTTGCACTGGTTATCTTATAAATTTGGCCATGGCAGTGCCGGGGGTCGCGTGATTGACCTAAAACTCTCCCACCGGGCGATCGCCGAAATCCTGGGAACCTCTCGGGTAACGGTCACCCGCACCCTGGGTCAACTCGAAGAAGAGGGTCTGATGCAGCGCCACAGTAAGTCTTGGCATCTGAGCGATGAGAGCTTCCCCTGCTAGGCCAACGGGGTAATTTACTCGGTGAGACTGTCCCGATGCTTTGTCTGGTACAGCTTCTATGGCAAGATACATAACGTGCGGTCGGTAAGTCGTATGATAAAATCGCCCGTCGTTTTTGTTGGGAACTATAGAGCAAACACATGTCAACGATTGAAGTCGGCAGTCGAGTCCGCGTCAAAGAATCTGTCATCGTCTATCATCACCCCGAACATCGCAACGAACCGTTTGACATGAAAGGGAGTGAGGGGGAGGTCTTGAATATCATTGAAGAGTTAGACGGAAAGCCGATTAGTGCTAATCTTCCGGTGCAAGTAATGTTCAAGGTCGGGAAGAAGAAGTTACGGGCCCATTTTCGCCCGGAGGAAGTCGAGGCGATCGCCGACTAACCCCCAAGTCTCATGCAAGTCTCATGTCGCCTTTGACAAGTCAGACTGTTGGCGGAACGGCGGTGGCCTTTTTTTACCCCGCCGCCAGTGACCGGCCGTTAGCCTTAGCCATCTTCTTGAAAGGGTTAAATGTTGCCCCGAGTCACTATTCGTACTATGCCCAACGTCTGGCACAGTATGGGTTTGTGGTGGCTATCCCCGATCCTATTACTCGTTTACCTCGGCGAGACGAGTTATTTGCGTCTATGGGTTTGTTTCAAGACTTACAGGCGACGTTGCGCCGTGAGGGAAGCCGAGTTGATTCCCCCTTGTTCGAACGGGTGGATAGTGAACGAGTTGCTCTACTGGGGCATTCTCAGGGGGGAATTGTGGCTCTGGATGCGGTGGTGAATGCTTCGGCTGTATCCCTGACGTCGGGGGATTACAGTTTGCCCCCTGAGTTGAAGGCGGCGCTGTTCTATGGCAGTGTCTTAGATGTGGAGTTCACGGGCGATCGCCCACTCAATCATCATGATTTGCCCATTGCTTTAATGGCAGGGAGTCGCGATAGTCTGATGCCGGCGGGAGAGGTGCGAGAGACCTATGAGCGGTTGCAGTCTCCCCCTAAACTTTATTTGGAGGTGGAGGGGGCGAATCACTATGGGATTACTAATGTCAATAATCCGCCTCAGGCTCCCCTCGATCCTCGCTTACCGGATGTGGCTCAAGAGGTCGCGTTGGAGAATCTGGCTCGTTGGAGTGGGGTGTTTTTGCGGGCCTGGGTTTTGGAGGATGCGATCGCGCAAGGCTATCTGCAACAGATGTTAGGGATAACGGATAATGTGGTCTCTCTCGAAGGAGAGTTTTAAGGCTGGGTCTGTCCTCCTGGGGGAGCATGATAGACTTCTAGGAAGAAATTGTAACTGTCTACGCCCTGGACATGACCGCTAATCCTGACGATCGCCCTGAATCTTCCTCCTCTAAGCCTTGGTGGCGATCGCAGGGGGAGAATATCCGTCTGATTATCATCGCCTTGGTCATCGCCCTTTGCTTGCGAACCTTTGTGGCGGAACCCCGTTATATTCCCTCGGATTCCATGTTACCCACTTTAGAACAGGGCGATCGCCTGCTGGTTGAGAAAGTCTCCTATCATCTCCACCCACCGGAACGGGGAGATGTCATTGTGTTTAGTCCCCCGGAGCAACTTCAGCGACAGGGCTATCAACGGGATCAAGCCTTTATTAAACGGGTGATTGCCCGTTCTGGGGATACCGTCCAAGTGGCTAATGGACGGCTCTATCTCAATGGAGAGCCTCAGGTTGAACCCTATATCGCCGAATTGCCCCGATATCAATGGGGGCCGGCGACGGTTCCTCCTGGCCGCCTCATGGTTATGGGAGACAACCGCAATAATAGTAATGACTCCCATATTTGGGGCTTTCTGCCCGTTGAAAATGTCATTGGACGGGCGGCGGTTCGCTTTTGGCCCTTTGACCGCCTGGGGGGGTTAGAGGTCTCGGTTGAGACGTTTGTTGATTTGAGCGATCGCCCCCGTCAGAAGGGCCCCGGCCATCAGCAGACCGATCGCAGGGGTAAACACCGGTTCCCAGAGGCGATACCAGAGGTCTAAGCCTAGGGAAAGTCCGGTTCCTCGACCGACGACGGCGAGGGCTAACCAGAGTAAACTGCTGAGAACAAAAAAGAAGTTCACCACTAAGAGGGTGTTGAGCCAGTTTAAGAGGGTCTGCATTGGCTTAGATAAGAGAGGATAATGGACGATTCAAACAGGACAGGAGATACGAAAAAATAGGAATACCCCTGGACGTGGGTTTTTGGAGGACACTTGGTGTCTTATTTCATCTGACTACTGAACCTATAAACTTAATAGCGGACACGGGGGTCAATCCAGGCGTTAAGGATATCAATTAGAATGCTGATGCCAACCACGATCGCCCCAAAGAAGACCACCAATCCTTGGACAGCGGGATAATCGCGGGCGGAAATGGCTTCATAGAGGCGACTGGCTAGGCCTGGCCAAGAGAAGGTAACTTCGGTGAGAATTGCACCACTGAGCAGGGCGGCAAAGGTTAAGCCTAAAACAGAAATGGTGGGAATTAAGGCATTTTTGAGGGCGTGGGCCAGGAGAATCCGCCGTTCTGAGATGCCTCGGGCCCGGGCGGCTTCGACGTAATCACTTTTTAGGGTTTGTTTGAGATTGACCCGCACCACCCGTTCAAAGATACCACTGAGGAGAATCCCGAGGGTGAGACTGGGGAGGGCCAGGTGATAGAGGGCCGCAAAAAACTGTTGGGGGTTTAGGGCTAGGAGACTGTCGAGTAGATAGAGTCCGGTGATGGTGTTGGGGGTGGAAACGCCGAGGGGGAAGCGGGTTCCCAGGGGAAACCAACCCAATTGCACTGAGAAAATAAGCTGTAAGACCATTCCCATCCAGAAAACGGGAACTGAGTAGGTGAGAATGCCAAACAGCCGTCCCCCGGCATCCCAGGGAGTGTTGGGACGCGAGGCCGCCAGCATTCCCACTGAAAAGCCGATGAGGACGGCTACGAGCATACTGGCGATGGCTAACTCGGCGGTGGCGGGGAAGAAGTCACGGATAATTTCCCAGACGGAGAGTCCCCGACGTGCGGCGGATTCTCCTAAATCGAGACGGAGGAGGGAACCGAGATAGGTTAGATATTGCTCCAGCAAGGAGCCGGATAATCCTAACTGCGATCGCAACTCCTCTTTGAAGGCTTCTGGGGCCCGGGGACCGAGAATGGCATCGACGGGGTCGCCGGGGGTGGCCCGCATTAGGAGGAAAACCCCAGTGGCGATGGTCCAGAGCATGAGAGGCGCGAGGAGCAGTCGCGTTAAAATGTAGGCTTGTAGGGCGCTAGAACGGGACACAAGGAGTTTGGGTTTAAGGACAATCTCAAATCGTCTCCTATCTTACAGTCGAGTTAAGCCAAAATGATATTCTGTCCAAGTATTGGATTGGCATTGACCTCAGCACGCATCCTAGAGATGGAGGGAAACAAGGCCGTCAGGGGTAAGCATTGAGATAAATCATTAAGACGGATTGACGATGGTCGGAGTTTTCGGTTGCTGCTGCTGTTGTAAGAGAGGTTCAGTCTGGGAGTTGGCTGATTTTTGCTGACTCGCTCATCGAATTACATCGAACCTCTCAAAACTTCGTTACACTTTGATTATGTTGATGATATAAAAGGCTTACTTCTATCTCCCGACTCTGTTGGGGATGGCTTTCTCAGCTTTAACTCATTATGAAGGATGATCGATTCATGTCTATGTCCTCGGACGTGCAAACCCTGGAACGCCCTTGTGTGGAGCGAGTGTTTGAACGAATGAGTGAAGCCACCTGGACGATTGATGCGTCGTCTGGAGAGATGCTTTACCTCAATCCCTCGGCTGAGCGACTCTATGGGCGATCGCTACGGCAATTTCAAGCGAGTGGAGAGAGTTGGTTTGAGCAACTTGAGGAGGATGATCGCGATCGCATTCGCTATATGACGGCGAGCCTAGACCAGACGGATGAACGTGCTGATTTAGTTTTAGAGTATCGCATTCGACGGTCTGATGGTGAGTTGCGCTGGGTGTCGAGTCAGATTTGGCAGTTATCGACTGAACGAGGTGGACGCTTACAGGGAATTACTCGGGATCTGACGGAGTATCGTCAAACTCAACAGAAAAAGATTCAGTTTGAAAAGTTGGCGGCTAATCTTCCTGGGGTGATTTATCAATATGTTCTGCATCCTGATGGACGTGCAAAGCATTCCTATATTAGCCCCCGCGCTCGTGAACTCTATGAACTCACCCCGGAGGAGATTCAAGCAGATATTAGTACGATTTGGGATAACGTTCACCCTGATGATGTAGAGTCTGTTCAAACGACGATTGTTGAATCCGCAGAGCAGCTCACTACCTGGACTTGTCAATGGCGACATTATATGCCCTCGGGACGAGTTAAGTGGTTATCGGGAATTTCTCAGCCGGAACGATGCGATAATGGTGATATTGTTTGGGATGGGGTGCTGTTTGATATCACAGAGACGAAACAGATTGAGGCAGAACGCGATCGCTTTTTTGATTGCGCTTTAGATTTATTCTGCATTCTCAGTTTTGATGGCTATTTTAAACGTCTTAATCCGGCTTGGACAACTACCCTTGGATACGATATGGAGGAGTTAAAGGCTCGTCCCGTTTTAGAGTTTGTTCATTCTGATGATATCAATGCTAGTGAAGCGAAGTTAGCGGAAGTGTTGAATGGCAATAATGTGGCTGGCTTTGAAAATCGTCTGCGAACTAAGTCGGGGGCTTACTGTTGGTTATCTTGGACGGTAGTTTCATTTCCCGATGATGGGCTGATGTATGCGATCGCCCGAGATATCAGTGATTTGAAACAGGCTCAATTAGAGCGAGAACGCCTGATTGCTATCATCGATGCTTCCCCAGATATTATTAGCAGTGCTGATTTGCAGGGGAATATTACTTATTTTAATCGCGGTGGACGAAAAACCTTAGGATTAGACCTAGAGGAAGATGTTTCTGGCTATCACATTGAGGATTTTTTAACGCCAGATTTTGTGGTGCAATGCCGAGATTGGGTTATTCCTCAAGCTTTAAAAACTGGTTCCTGGCAAGGAATTTCTAAAATCCGTCGTCGCGATAGTACCTTGATTCCCACCTCACAGCTTGTGATTGCACATCCAGAAACTTCTGAGTCTGAGGCATATCTCTCGACAATTATTCGTGATATTTCTGATGTTCAAGAAATTGAACGACAATTGCGTCAAAAAGAACAGTTTTTGCGAACAATTTATGATAATCAAGGCAATATTGTCTTTGTGGTGGATGTTGGAGAAGATGGAAGTTTTCGCTTTGCAGGCTGGAATGGTTTTACGGAGCGAATCATGGGGATTTCCTCAGATGAGATTGCCGGTAAAACACCTCAGGAAGCTTTTGGTCCTGAGGTGGGAGGATTATTCTTGCGAAATTACCGTAACTGTATCTCAGCCGGTCAAACTATTACCTATGAGGAGACATTTTCTCATGAAGATCGTCGCGTTTGGTCTCAGGTGGTGTTAACGCCCTTATTTGATGGTCAGGGAACCATTGAACGCTTGATTGGAACCTCAACGGATATCACTGAGCGTAAAGAAGTGGAACTAGCTTTACAGGCCTCCGAAGCAAAATACCGCTCTCTGGCCCAGCAAGAAAAATTGGTCAACCGTTTGGCTCAGCAAATCCGGCAGTCGTTGGATCCCAAACAGATTCTAGAAACCACGGTGCGAGAATTATATGTGTTGCTGGGAGTGGATCGCTGTTATTTTCTCTGGCATCACCCAGACGAGTCGAGTCATGATCTGAAACTGGCGGCTGAGGCGAAACGGGATGAGTTACCCAATCGCTTGGATGAGTACCCGCGAATTTTTGCCGGGTTCCTGATTTCCTTGTTGCAATCTGGCGAGATTGTTCGCATTGATGATGTGGGAGCGATGGAGGATGAGGCGTTAAGAACAGGATTGGAACGATTCGGCTATAAGTCGTTGCTGCTGTTTCCGGTGGAGACGAGAGGAACGACTGTGGGAACCTTGGCCTGTACGGGAGAAATTGCTCCCCAGGCGTGGTGCGATCGCGATGTGGCGTTGATTGAGGTGGTGTGCGATCGCCTGGCCATCGCCATTCAGCAGGCTCTCCTCTATCAACAATCGCGAGAAGCCGAACAACAAGCCAAAGCCAAAACCCTAGAACTTGAAGCCACTTTACGACAGCTACAAACTACCCAGTCCCAACTCATTCAAGCAGAGAAAATGTCCAGTTTGGGGCAATTGGTGGCTGGGGTGGCTCATGAAATCAATAATCCCATTAGTTTTGTCTTCGGTAACTTGGTTCATGCCAAACAGTACAATCACGATCTGCTAACGCTTCTGGCCTTGTACCGACAGAGCTATCCTGAGCCAACGCCAGAGATTCAAGACTGTATCGCTGAGATTGATTTAGACTATCTGGTGGAGGATATCCCGAAACTCTTTGACTCCATTGAAACCGGGGCCGTGCGGATTCAGCAGATTGTGCGATCGCTGCGAACCTTCTCACGGCTAGATGAGTCGGAGGTGAAGGCGATTGATTTACATGAGAGCATCGAGAGTACGCTGACGATTCTCGGGAGTCGCCTGCGGGCCAACG
>SMDP01000174.1 GCA_012911965.1 Geitlerinema sp. P-1104 | reverse complement strand
TCGCTTCGAGGCTTGGGAGATGTCGATCGCCATGGGAGATTTCGGAAGGATGCGAATCTCAATCTCGACCCGTTCATTCCCTAAAATTCAGTTTACCGTTCATCCTCTCAAGGGGGGCGACTGGCTTTGGCGAAGGTACTGGAGGTTGGCGATCGCGTTTACTCTATCTTGGTTAGCCTGTCCTCTAGCCAGTCGAGGATTAACTCAGGCTGGAGCCAGCCCAGGGATGGCCCAGACGGACGCTGCGGGGGCTAGATGGCTGTTTGGGGCGATCGCCATTGTGGCTTGGCTGGGGACAGCTTATGGCTATTCCCGTGCCAAGACCTACTATGGGGGGCAGTTTAAGCTCAACCCGGAGGGGCGATCGCAGGTTCAAGGCCCCTATGATCACCCCTATGATGGGGGGCTGTTTGGCTGGAGTTATGGGATTAGCCTTGGGGCAGCCTTGGGGCTGTTGCTGGGGCTGTACGCGCTGTTGCAACCTTGGCTAGTAGAGGTTCTCGCTCTGGGAGTCATCACCGCTCTGGGGTTAATTCTGCTGTTGTCACTGGCGATCGCCTTTTTTACCTATCCGTTTCCTCAACAGCAATTAAAGGCATTCATCAAGAGAGGAACTTGGCGCTGTCAACGGTGTGATTCTCCCTTGGAATTGGTGGCCGGGAAAGAGGGCGATCGCCTCAATCGCGCCCAACAGGTTGCCCAAGAGTTAGGGAGTACCCGTATTGAACGCTGGCATTGTAGCCACTGCTTCCCCCAGGAGTCCTCGCCAGTTCACCGACGCTACTACATTTTGGATGCCATCAACTTTCAGGAATGTCCCCATTGTCGTGAGTTAACCATGACTCGCAGCCAGACTCGGGAAGAGGAGGCCGGGGAATCGGGCCCGGGGCTGTGTCATGTCACCTATAGCTGTCAAGCCTGTGGCTATGAGGAGGAACGAGAGGAACTGATGGCGGCGAAGGGAGACTTGAGCTATGACCGTATTGATTCCTCTCATCGTCCGGCTGCTGACTTAGATCGCCATACTGGGGTTGATGGCTGGGCCGGCGGTGGCTTTGGCAGTGGTGGCGGCAGCTTTGGTGGCGGTGCGAGTGGCGGCGGGGGGGCTGGCGGCAATTATTAGCGATTGAGAGGACAGTGAACCGATTTAAGGTGAAGGCAATGTGGACATCATTAATGGTCGCTCAATGGTTTGCTCTAGGGGGGTTACAAAAGGTTTGGCAAGGGATTCAGCGACGGCGATGGCATCGGCCCCGGCCAGAGGTGAAAGGGCTGATGTGGGGCCTACTGACATCGGTCGTGCTGATCGGCTTCCCTGTGGTGAGCCAGGCCCTGACGGTGCAAGAGGTTCCCAATCCCCAACAGGAGTATGGCGGTTGGGTGATGGATCGGGCCAATGTTCTGAGTGAGGCGACGGAACGAAGGCTTGATCAGATGATTACCGAGTTAGAAGCTCAAAATGGCAGCGAAATCGCAGTGGTGACGGTTCGGGATACCGCCTCGGAAGCCACGCCCAAAGACTTTGCAACGGAACTGTTTAATCATTGGGGCGTGGGCAAAGCGGATGCGGATAATGGGGTGCTATGGCTGCATTCTGTGGGCGATCGCCGGGTGGAAATTGAAACCGGCTATGGGGTTGAAGGGATGTTACCCGATGCTCGGGTGGGGCGGATTATTGATGAGTTAGTGATTCCTGAGTTTAGAGAGGATAATTTCGACGCGGGAACTCTGGCGGGGGTTGAGGCGTTGGTTGCCATATTGTCTGGGGAGGAGTTCCAAGTACCCGGTGATTCCCCGCAGGTGGATGCTGTCAGTGAGTTCGGTGTGGGGGCGATTGTGTTTTGGGCCGCCTCTGTACTGGGATATGGGGCGATTCGTCAGCGGTTGAAGCAACCCATTGAACTCGACCCCCAGGGGCGATCGCGGGTGATGGGAAAAAGCGATATGGCGCTCTATAGAGGAGTCTTGTTCGGGACGGCCGTCTGCGGCTTTACACTCTGTTTAGGGATATTAATTCCTCTGCTGATTTTAGATGCTTCCCGGACTTTGGCGTTCATCGCGATCGCGCTCCTACTCGTGGTGACTGGGGTGATAGCCATTATCAGAATTGGGCAATTTATCATTCGTTCTTGGAGGGCGAGTTTTGAAGAAGAGGGGAGCGATCGCTACATCGCATTACTCTCTATCCCGGCCAAGCTGTTTTTTGGCGGATTTGTTTTCTTGGTTGGCAGCATTATCTTCATGGTCATCGCTGGAGTCTTGTTGGTGGAGTTTTGGGGAGACGATCTCGGAATCGTTTTGCTATTTTCCCTCGTGGCCGCCTTGGGGATGGGTTGGGTGGCTTATACCTTGACGCAACCTTGGCTTGAGTCAAAACTCAAACGAGTGTGTCAAACCTGTCAGACACAGTTGGCTCCCGTCCCCGAGTCGGAGGTGACGGCACAACTCAACCATCACCAGAGGGTGGCTCAAGACCTTGGCAGTACCCAATTTACGGGTTTGTGGTGTGCCAACTGTTGCCCGCAAGAGTCGCAGTTTCATTTACGTAGCTATGTTGTCAAGCGGGGGAAATTCAGCGAATGTCCAAATTGTGAAGAGTTTACGGTCACCCATGAGACTAAAACCTTGGTTCAACCCACCTATCAGTCTACGGGCCTACGTCAAACAACCTATACCTGTCAGGCCTGCGACTATTCTAAACAAGAACAAAGTGTTATTCCTCAATTGACTCGTTCAACATCGACCGGTGTTTCTGGTGGAAGTAGTGGCGGCGGTGGAAGTAGCGGGGGGGGCAGTTTTGGTGGCGGCAGTAGCGGGGGTGGCGGTGCTGGAGGAAGCTATTAGGAGTATGACCAAGTTGTCTTGCTGTTTAAGGTTAAAGATGAGGGAATTATGTTTGGTTTTATCAAGGGTTTTAGAGGTAAAAACATAGAGGGCAATCGTCTATTTTTGACCCGAGATATCCGTAGGGGCGAACCCTTGTGGTCGCCCTTCTTCCTCAGTATCAGGTGTATGGCAGGATTATCGAAACCTGTTGTTCACTTTAAACAACAGATTAAAACGGGAGTTAACTGGCCCAAGACGCAAAAATCCCTAATGCTCCTGTTTAGCTTGAGCTTGGGTTTATCCTTGCTACTGTGGCCGAGCGTCAGTCACGGCTTAACGGTGCAGGAAGTTCCCAATCCTCGACAGGAGTATGGCGGTTGGGTGACCGATATGGCGGGGGTTCTTAGTCAGGAGACTACCCAAGAACTCAATCAGATGATTTCGGCTCTCGAAGCTGAGAATGGAACGGAAATCGCAGTGGTAACGGTCCCTGATACCGCCTCAGAAGCTACTCCCAAAGACTTTGCAACGCGACTGTTTAACCATTGGGGTGTGGGGAAAGCCGATGTGGATAATGGGGTGCTGTGGCTGTATTCCCTGGGCGATCGCCGTATTGAGATTGAAACCGGCTATGGGGTGGAGGGGATACTCCCAGATGCTCGGGTGGGGCGGATTATTGATGAGGTGATCGCTCCTGAGTTTCGCCAGGATAATTTCGATGCGGGAACTCTGGCGGGGGTTGAGGCGTTGATAACCGTTCTGTCTGAGGAGGAGTTCCAAGTCCCTGGTGAGTCCCCGCCGGTGGATGCTGTGAGTGAGTTTGGAATCGGGGCGATCGTCTTTTGGGGGGCTTCAGTCCTGGGATATGGGGCGATTCGTCGGCGGTTGAAACAACCCCTTGAACTCGACCCTCAGGGGCGATCGCGGGTGATGGGACGAAGCGATGCAGCTCTCTATCAAGGGGTCTTATTTGGGTCAGCTTTGTGCGGATTTAGCCTCTGTTTGGGCATATTAGTCACCCTACTGATTTTGGATGCGTCCCGGAGGTTAGCCTTCATGGCCATCGGACTGCTGTTGCTGACAACTGGGGTCATGGCAATTGTCAGGATTGGGCAATTTATCATTCGTTCTGGGAAAGCCAGTTTGCAGGAAGAGGGGAGCGATCGCTATATGGGATTACTCTCCATCCCAGCCAAGCTATTTTTCGGCGGATTTGTTTTCTTGGTTGGCTGCGTTATCTTTATGGGAACCGCTGGAATCTCGTTGCTGATGTTGTGGGGAGATGCCCTGGGAATGGTTTTACTCTTTTCCTTGGTGGCGGCCTTGGGGATGGGTTGGGTGACTTATACCCTGACGCAACCGTGGGTGGCGGCAAAACTCAAACGAGTCTGTCAAACCTGTCAGACACCTTTGATTCCCGTTCCCGAGGCGTCGGTGACGGCACGACTCAATCATCACCAGAGGGTGGCTCAACACCTTGGCAGTACCCAATTTACCGGTTTACGTTGTCCCCACTGTTGCCCGCAAGAGTCCCAGTTTCATTTACGCAGCTATATTGTCAAGCGGGGGAAATTCAGCGAATGTCCAAATTGTCAAGAGTTTACGGTCACCCATGAGACTGAAACCTTGGTTAAACCCACCTATCAGTCCACGGGCGTACGTCAAACAACTTATACCTGTCAGGCCTGCGACTATTCTCAACAAGAAGAAAGTGTTATTCCTAAACTAACTCATTCTACGTCAGTGGCTGGCGCGAGTGGCGGCGGCGGCGGCGGCGGTGGCGGCGGTGGCGGCGGCGGCTTCGGTGGCGGCGGCAGTGGCGGCGGGGGCTGTGGTGGTTGCTGTTAAGGGCAACTCTTAAAAGCCACCTCGAACTAGGAAATATGCCCCCCAGACTGTTAAAATGGCAATCATAATGCTAGACCAAACTTGATGCCCATTTGGGGGAGTTTTGACTCCGGAACAGTGCAGCTGATCCACGTCAATCCAAGGGTTGACTCCACGCCGGAACCAACCCGTCACCACCACCTCTTGTTCGCAGGCTTCCAGAGGGCGCAGGGGTTGCGGTAAAAAGTCCCCCAGAGGCCCGAACCGACTACAGGTATGAAGGGGAATTTGCCAATCGTCTAACTCTAAGAGCAAATCCTGGCCCAGCCAGTTGGCAGTTCCCCGCCGTCCCCGCAATCGTCCTGAGAGTTTCACCGGGAAACTGTCGATGGGTAAGGCTTGGGGATTGCTCAGCCATTTGTGCCAGTCGGGAGACTCATGGAAAAGCCGGGGTTTTAACTCGGGGAAAAAGGGATTAAATCGCAGGACGGTTCCCACGGCAAATCCTCCCATGGTTAAGCCGAGTAATAACCACCAGCGATCAGTGTATAACCAACCGACGTAGCGCAGTCTAAAGAGGCGATCGATCCAACCAATAAAGGCAGGAACCACGGCTAAGGTAATGCCGATCGCCGTGGCGAAAAAGGGCGCTCCTTGCAGGCGAAATAAACCGGGAGTACGGACATGGGGTTTGACTGGGGTGGCGTCTGCCCAGTTGAGGAGGGGGGAGACTTGCCAAAATTCGGCGCAGCGGTGGAAGCGATATAAGCGTTGCCCGAGGAGGGGGTGCGTCTGGTTGAGATTGAGCCAGGGGGCGTAGGGGCTTTTGAGTTCCCAAGATAATACGATTTCTGGGGCTTCTTGCCGTAAGCGTTGTCCTGAGACTTGGCTGGGGCGATCGCCCAAAGGGGTCAAGGCCTCCCAACTTTCATAGAGGGGACTGGATTCGGGGTGCTGGCCCCGATGGTGGCCAATGGCTTCAGCTAGGGAGAGTAAGGCTCGGGTTAAGCCGTTGGGATGGCCGCTTAGGTCTAGGGCTAGGCGATCGCCGTAGCTGTGATACAAACGGGAGAGGGCTAACATGGGATAGCGCCAGAGTTGGAAGAGGCCATAACTGAGGCTGGCTACGAGGGCTGACAGCCAAAACCCGGTTTGATAGAGGATGACGAGTGGAGTTTGTGAGGAGGCTGAGGCGCGATCGCCCAGCCAATCCCCGAAACGACTACTCTGGAGATAGAGACTATAGGGCAGTTGTAATACTGCCATGACTCCCGATATCCCGAGGAGATTCCCATGAGCAATCTGGGCCAACTCGCGAATCACTAAGGCGGCAATGTCCTCCTCACCGAGACGATTGAGAAAACCACGACTCACCACCAGGCGGGCATAACGGGGTAGGGTTCCATAAGCAAAGATAATCGGCGCATCATCGGGAATCAAGCGTAATTCCGGGATGGCGATCTGCTGTTTGCGGCAGAGGTGACGCACGGCCTGTTTAGCTTCGGGGCTAAATTTCCCCAGTTGGCTTAGGGAAAAGGCCTGACTGCCCCAGTTTAGCCGTAAGACCAGATCTAATAACCAGGGGGATAGGACCGTTACGAGGACTAGAGCTAACCAAATGTGACCGTTGTAGTTGTCAAAAAACGCCTGTATAGGACGAAGAGCGCGGATTCTGATTAAAACTTCATTTATTCCCGTCATCAGCCCATGCAGGGGCAGGGAGATGCTGATAAAGAGCAATATAGCGGTCAATACCTCCAGCCCTCGTAGCCGTCCTAAGGGGGGCGCTTTGAGCGATCGCCGACTTTGGGGACGTTCTAGAGACTGCTCTCGCCAATCCTCCCGAGGGGTTTCCTGGGTTGGGGGAGGTGCGTCAGGGGTGGGGAGAGGGTCTGAGTCAGTTGGGGAGGAGGGTTGGGAGTCTTGGATTAGCTCAAAGGCTAATTCTGGTTCGCCGGAGTCGGTCGCGTCAGGGGTGGCGGCCGGTTCCAAGAGTTCGGCGGGGGGCGGGCTGTAGAGTTCCCGTTGGGCGGGGGCTTGGGCCTCGGGGTTGTCCTCTAGGGGGATAAACCCGAGGGCTTCGGAGGGGGGCGGTTCGTTAGGGCTGGGGTTGGGGTTGAGTTGTGCGAGTTTCTGCTTGGCCCAGGCCTGAACTTTGGGATGGGAATGTTGGCTGAGGTCTTGACACAGGGCGATCGCTCGCTGCGTCTGATCCGTTTGGCGATAGAGGGAAACTAAGGCCCGCTGGGCTTTAAACTGTTCTCCCCCACGACGACTGAGGCGACCGGCCTGTTGTAAGCTGGCGATCGCCGCTTTAAACTCGCCCCGTTGTTTTTGGGCCAGTCCTAATGCTAGGAGTTGTTTGGCTGAACGGGGGGGATGAGGAGGGATGGGAGTGGGAGGAGACATAGGGAACGCTCAGGAACCGCCAATCTCCTCTACGATAACGCTGTAACTGGAACCTTGGGCAAATTTTTCCCGTGGGAATTCTAAGATCCTCGCTGAATTTCCTTGAAAATCTCTTCTAAAATTTCCGTGGCCCCTTGGTTTCGCAGTTCATTGGCGAGCTGTTCTCCGAGTTTTTCGGCGTCGGCGGCTGGCCCCTGAAGGCTATCTTTGATGAGTTTTTGGCCGTCGAGACGGGCAACCATCCCCGTTAAGGTGAGTTGGTCTCCCTCGATGCTAGTATTCACGCCGATGGGAACCTGACAACCGCCTTCTAAACTGCGGAGGAAGGCTCGTTCGGCTAAGCAACGTTGAGTGGTGGCGGAATGGGCGATCGCCTGGAGGAGTTCCAGGATTTCCGGGTCGCCGTCGCGACATTCAATGCCTAAGGCTCCTTGGCCGACGGCGTGCAGGGAGACGTCGCTGGGGATGACTTGATGGACGCGATCGCCCATTCCCAAGCGTTCTAGGCCAGCGACGGCCAGGATAATGGCATCATATTGACCGTCATCGAGTTTAGCGAGGCGGGTGTTGAGGTTGCCGCGAATGTCTTTGAAAGTGAGGTGGGGGTAATGATGGCGTAATTGGGCCAGACGACGGAGGGAGGAGGTTCCCACAACGGAGCCTTCGGGGAGGGTGGCCAGTTGTTTGTCTTGATGTTTTTCATGCACCACTAACGCATCGGCGGGATCTTCCCGTTCGGTGATGCAGCCGAGGATTAAGCCGTCGGGGAGGTTAGTGGGTAAGTCTTTGAGGGAATGTACTGCAAAATCCGCGTCACCGCTGAGCATTCGCACTTCCAGTTCTTTGGTGAATAGGCCTTTGTCCCCAATTTTGGCTAGGGCGACATCGAGGATGTTGTCCCCTTGGGTACTCATGGTGTGAATGTCAAATTGATGACTGGGGTGGGATTCTTGCAGGCGATCGCGCACCCAGTGGGTTTGCACGAGGGCGAGTTGGCTTTTACGGGAGGCGATACGAATGGTGCGATCAGCAGCGGAAACGGTAGAAGTCATGGATTCGGTTGTTAAGGGATTGTTCTTATACGCCCAATCTAGGATAGCGCAAGTTCCGGCTCAATCCCGGCTGGGGAGTTGAGCCGATGGAGGCAGATGGCAGGTTGGAAATCAGGGTACATTAAAGCTTGGGGGAGATCCAATCACCCCCACCTTTTGCTCAGGCTTCCCGATACTCTCACAATTACTATGGCAACGGTTCGACTCAATCAGATTACACGACGCTTTGATGGGGTGAGTGCCATTGAAGATATTAGTTTTACGGTTCCCGATGGCGAGTTTTGGGTCTTGGTGGGGGCTTCCGGTTGTGGGAAGTCCACGATTCTCAGAACTATTGCAGGGTTAGAGATGGCCACATCGGGGGAGTTGTATATTGGCGATCGCCGTGCCAATGATATCCCGGCTCGGGACCGGGATGTGGCCATGGTGTTTCAGAATTACGCTCTCTATCCCCATATGACGGTGGCCGAGAATTTGTCCTTTGGCTTACGGATGCGGGGAATGCCCAAGAAAACTATCTGCGATCGCGTCAGCTATGTGGCGGAGATCCTCAGTATTGCTCATTTGTTGCAGCGTAAACCAAAACAGCTTTCGGGCGGTCAGCAGCAACGGGTGGCCCTAGGGCGGGCTATTGCTCGTCAACCTCAGGTGTTTTTGTTGGATGAACCGTTGAGTAATTTGGATGCTCAATTGCGTGATGAGATGCGATCGCAGTTGAAGGGGTTACATCAACAGTTAGGGATTACCACGATTTATGTCACTCATGATCAGACCGAGGCGATGACCTTGAGCGATCGCCTGGTGGTGTTACATGAGGGACGGATTCAACAAATTGGCACACCCTTAGACGTGTATAATCAGCCCAACAATCAAACCATCGCCAGCTTTTTGGGTAGTCCGCCGATGAATCTGTTTCGGGCCACCTATAATGGCTCTAGCTTTGAAGTGAGCGGCCAGGACTTGCCCGCCTCTCCCCCACTGCTGCAAGCCTTGGAGGATCTCAGTCCCAACACTTCCCCGCCAACCCTCAATCTCGGGATTCGTCCTGAAGACATCCAGCTTTC
>SMDP01000173.1 GCA_012911965.1 Geitlerinema sp. P-1104 | reverse complement strand
GGACGTCTATGCCGCGAGACGTGAATTCTGGGGTGTTGATTCAAAAAGTGGGGTTGGGCATCGCCTCACTCAAAAACGCGAAACCCAGATCTCAAAGCTCTGGGCGGAGAAGCCCGCGCCGTAACGCTTAAGCGGTCGGCGTCGGGAGTATGTCACTTTAGCCTGGTATCGTCCTGAGTCGGTTCCCCAGGCGTTACCGCCCAGTTTCCAGACATACCAACCACAAGAATCCCCCCCAGGAGATGACTCTCCTGAGGGGGACGGTTTGTGATATGAGGGAATTCATCCTTAGCGGACGACGGCGCGGCTGGCTTCCATATCAATGGGTTTCATGAAATAGAGTTTCACGAACTGGAGACCATTGTTTGCCAATAGGGGCAGTTTCTTGACGAACTTAACCACACCCGGCGCGTTGGAGTTGTCAATCTCCCGTAGCTTCTCGTTGTTGGCTACACAGCGATCGAGGTGACCATAGAACTTCGGATTGTTGACATCCAGTTTAATGGGGAAGACGCGGGCGGCAGTTTCATTGGTCTTCTCAATCACTTCGATGTCATACTCCCGTGCATCGAGACCAATGGTTTTGTAGAACCCAGACCGTTGTATGTCGTTGAGGTACATGGTCGCGAAGACGGACAGTAGGAAGAAGCGACTCCAGAGGCGCGCTTTCCAGTCATTGAGATATTGGGGTTGGGCCCGCATGATGGCATCGAAGAAGTCACCATGGCGGTTTTCATCCTGACACCAGTTCTCGAAGAAGCGGAAAATCGGATAAATCCGGTCTTCAGGATGCTGTTCGAGATGGCGATAAATGGTGATGTAGCGCCAGTAGCCAATCTTCTCAGAGAGATAGGTGGCGTAGAAGATGAATTTAGGCTTGAAGAAGGTGTATTTTTTGCTCTTGGTCAGGAAACCGAGATCTAATTGCAGGTTAAAGTCTGACATCGCTTTGTTGAGGAAGCCTGCATGACGCGCTTCATCACGGGACATCAGATTAAAGCACTCGGCTAACACGGGGCTGCGATCCTTGAGACGCCGTCCGAGTTCCTTATAGAGTAGGAAGCCCGAAAATTCGGCAGTGCAGGAGCGTTCGAGGAACTCAACGAACAGGCGGCGTTCCTCTCCCGTGATTTTGTCCCAAGACTGGTTAAATTCCTCGTCCCGAACAAAATGATGGCGGTTATAGTCAACGCGGAACTCTTCTAGGATGGCTTGGAGTTCGTCTTCGTTGACGGAGATGTCCATTTGGGCCATCTCTTCAAAGTCGGTGGTATAGAACCGAGGGGTGAGAATCGTATCTTTGGTGGGGGCTTTGACCCCAGGACGGATCTCATCGGCAACGGGTCGTTGAACGGAATCTACCATAAGATTTTTTTACTCGTTTCCTATCACTGCGATCGGGGCTGGCTTGAATTCAGTGCCTTGCTCAAGTGAATTTCTTGGGCGAAGGGGTCATGAATACGAATCGGCTGCCGAAATTACGCCGAAGTTACTATTGGTTTTCAGTGTACCAATCTTATGAGAGTGAGGTTGCCCGAATTTCGTTAAAAGTTATAACAATCTGCAACATTACTTTACAAAACACCGTAGAAAACACAGCGGCGTGAAATTTGTCACAATGGGAGTCAAGGGTGATCTCGCCCTATGCCTAACCTAGTATCTGACTGTCTCTCGGCTCATCACTGCTCTCTGACGTTTTCTGTGCCAGCAATGACGTTTTGCCTCAATCCGGATTGTCCTCAGCCTCAAAACAGCACAACCGCCTCGATCTGTGCGACTTGTGGTTCTCCCCTACTGGTGGGCGATCGCTATCGGCCCGTACGGGCAATTGGGGCCGGAGGGTTTGGTCGCACCTTTCTGGGGCTGGATGAATATAAACCCTCCAAGCCTCCCTGTGTGATTAAACAATTTAACCCCCGCGAGCAGGGAACCCAAAACCGCGATCGCGCGGCGGAACTCTTCCAACAGGAAGCCAACCGCCTCGATGAGTTGGGCAATCACCCACAAATCCCCAACCTCCTGGCCCATTTCCAATGGAACCAGCATCAATACCTGATCCAAGAGTTTATCAACGGCTCCAACCTCGAAGACGAACTCAATAGCTGTGGCTGTTTGAGTGATGACGAGATTCGACAACTGCTGCAAGATTTGCTTCCGGTGCTCCAGTTTGTCCATGATCGCAAGGTCATTCACCGGGATATTAAGCCAGCGAACCTGATTCGCAGCCAAAATGGACAGTTATACCTAGTGGACTTCGGAGCGTCCAAACTGGCGACGGCGGCCAATCTAGCCTTGACGGGAACCCGGATTGGTTCAGCTGGCTATGCGGCACCAGAACAGGCGATGGGTAAAGGGACCTTTGCCAGTGATATTTATAGTCTGGGGGTCACCTGTATTCATCTGCTCACCGGAATTGCTCCCTTTGACTTGTACGACAGTAATGATGGCAAGCTGCGTTGGCAAGACTACCTCGATCAAGGACGACGGATTGACCCCCATTTGGTTAAGATTTTAGACAAAATGGTGGAAACCGCTACCGGCCGCCGTTATCGCTCTCCGGCGGCGATTCTCTCAGACCTCAATAATCCTCGGCCGACGTATCAGCCTCGGGCAACTGTCCGTCCCTCAGCCTCGGTGACGACAGACTCTCCCCAGCCGAGCCGGCCGGTGTTTGAGGGGGGGAACCCAAATAGCACCCTCGCGAAACCTGATTCAACTCCTGAATATGAAGCCCGAGTTCGCACGAGCTATTTTTTGTGGTTAATTGCCTTTTTGCTGGGTTCTGGCTTTCGCCCCCTCAAAGGGTTACACCGCTTCTACAATGGCAAAATCTTTACGGGATTTTTATGGATGATTCCGGTGATTGGGGATATCGGTGGTTTTGTGGACTTGTTCCTGATTCCTGAGATGGCCCAGGAGCGAGAGGACGAAATTCGCGCCAGGTTGGGGGTTTCCAGTTCCGGGGTTCCCATGATGCCCTATACGGCGGTGACTCAGGTGTTAACTCCAGCGAGCCAGGATGAGCAGGTGATGAAACTGCTCCAGGCGGCGGAAGGAAAAGGGGGTCAGTTGACGGTGACCCAAGCGGTGATGGCGACGGGGTTATCGTTTGATAAGGCGGAACGGTTATTGATGGAGTTGGCGAAAACGGGATATGTGGAGGTGGATAATGATGTCTCGACGGGGGCGGTGGTGTATCGGTTTCGGGAGTTATAAGTCCTTTGGGCTGGTTATGGGCCCAGGAAAGGGGCGATCGCGGCGGCCCAACCCCTGGCCCCAGGGTGAGGAGCAATTTGAGCGTTGAGATGTTTTAAGCCGGGATGGATGAGTCCTTTGTTGTTGGGGATGATAATTGGATACTCGACGGCTTCTAGCATATCTAGGTCATTGGGACTGTTGCCCAGACCGACGATTTGTCGCGGACTGGACTGTTGAAACCGCTCTAGGAGCCAGCGGACGGCGGTTCCTTTGCTGGCTTGGGGGCCAATGAGATGGGAGAAGCGATCGCCCACGACAACCCGAAATCCTAATTCAGTGACGGCGTGTTCAATGTCTTGGCCCGATCGCTCTCGGGGGGTGATGAAGGGTTCACTAAATTCGCGAGTTTGGGCCTGTTGGGCTGCTTGAGGGGAGAGGCCCGTTAGGGTAGTCAGGTCAGGAACGGTCAAATCGCCAAAGCCTTGTAGGTCCAGCCCAAGCCGTTGACTGAGTTGTTTGAGTCCTGAACGAGCTTCGTGATAGAGACAGCCAAATTGCTTCAGGCGATAGCCTTGCCAGGATTCGGTCTCGCTGAGGTCAAACCGCTCATCTTCGGGGTGGATGAATAGGCCACTCCCGTTCTCGATGATGAAGGGGTCTTGCAACTGGAGGTTGTCGAGCAGGGGTTCGACTTCTACCCGCGTTTTACTGGTGACGGGAATGATGGGAATGTTCCGTTGTTTGAGCAGGGTTAGGGTGGGGATGGCCTCGTCGAAGCGATAATCATGGCTATTGAGGAGGGTTCCATCGAGGTCGGTAAATACAACTAGGGTCATGTCATCAATTCATCAAGGGTTGGGGTTGGAGTTAGGGGTTAGCCACCGCTGACGGGGGGGATTAAGACGACTTCATCGCCGTCGTGGAGGAGGGTGTCTGGCTCGACAAACTCTAGGTTAATGCCAAAACGGGTGCGATCGCGCCAGGGGGCGAGATTGGGGTGGTCAGCCATGCAGCGATCTAAGACTGTGGCGACGGTGCTGTTTGGGGCGACTTGCCAGATGAGTTCGTCCGTTTGATAGGCCTCTTGATAGGCGGCGAAGAGCTTGATGACGATGGTAATGGAGTCAGACGGGGTCATGGGGATGGCTCAGCAGCTAGATGCGAATTTGAGGGGCGGGGGACTATAATGCCGATCAATGTACTTGACGGTAAGACCCCAAGGGATTTGTATGGCTCGTGGAGGCAAACGGGTTGGCGCCGGTCGTCCCCCAGGAACGGGAAAATATGGGGAGCCAACGAAAGCGATGCGCTTACCCATTAGTCTGGCTGACCAACTTTCGGAGGTGTTGGCGACCTGGGGGCGATCGCGCTTCGAGGATATTGTGCCACAACTGCAACGGTTGCGACGGCAGCGTCAGGCCGGCTCTGGTTTGCCCCTCTATTCTCAGGCGGTGGCCGCTGGATTGCCCGATCCCAGCCGGGATGAGATTGACGAGGAACTGGATCTTAATGCTTATCTAAGCCAACACCCGGAATCGAGTTTTTGTGTGCGGGCTAGGGGAGACTCGATGATGGAAGCGGGGATTCAGATGGAGGATCTGTTGGTGGTGGATACGGTTCCAGAGCCACAGGATGGGGATCTGGTGATGGCGGTGGTGGATGCTGAGTTGATGGTCAAACGCTTTCACCGTCAGGGCGATCGCCTCGTTTTAGTCTCGGAAAACCCCCAGCAGCCGGCTGTATGGCTCAGTCAAGAGCGGGAGTTTTATATTTTGGGCATTATCACCCATGTGATTCATGCCTTTTGAGCCAAGCTGCTGGAGTCGTCGAGTGGGGGCTGGCTGGGCCGGGTTATAAAAAAACTTGGCTGGAGCTGCCGCTGTCACGACAATTCCTTTACAATGTCTTATAGAAGTTTGAAAATTCCTAAAGAATTGTAAGGAGTAGGCATGGTTAGCCTCGATCGCGTCGCGGACATTATCCGAACTGAACTCGGCGATGCTGAAGTGCAGGTTCGGGATCTCACGGGTGGAGGAGATCATCTCGAAGCCCTGATTGTTTCACCGAGATTTGAGGGACTTTCTCTGGTGCAACAGCATCAGTTAGTCTATGGGGCCTTGCGTAGCGAATTGGCATCTGAAGCCATCCATGCTCTGGCTCTAAAAACCTATACCCCAGATAAATGGGCGGCAACGAGCCAGGTGAGCTAGGCCTTCTAGCTCCAAGTTTGACGATTTTTGGATACCATCACTCAATTATAGGATTATGACTCCAGAAGCTCAAAAACGAATCGACGACCTCGTAAAACAGCATAAAGTGCTGGTTTTTATGAAGGGCAATAAATTGATGCCTCAGTGTGGTTTCTCGAACAATGTGGTTCAGATGCTCAATAGTCTGGGGGTTCCTTATGAAACGGTTGACGTTTTAGAGGATTTTGAGATCCGCCAAGGCATTAAGGAATATTCCAACTGGCCCACGATTCCTCAACTCTATGTTGATGGACAGTTTGTGGGTGGCTCGGATATTGCCATTGAACTCTATCAAAACGGTGAACTTCAGCAGATGGTTGAGGTGGCTTTGGCTTCCCAAGCCTAAGACTAATCGCTGTTCATCTTTAGCCCCTCCAAAAATTGGAGGGGCTTTTTGGATTTTGTCAAGGGTTGAGACTGGCATTTTTGTTAAGATTTGTGTTAAAATCGAGAAGAACTAGATAAATTTCTAAAGAATATGAATTTTTCCAGCCTAGCCGACCTCCCGAATTACACGATTGTTGTGATTAGTTGTATCTTTGCAGTTCTCTGTGGGATTGTTTTCAAAGATATTTTGGAATATCAGTTTACCCAATGGAAGGCGAAGGGAAACCCATCGGAAATTCATTATAAGACGGGCAATTTGAAGGTGGCGTATCTGTTAACCTCTGTGTTTGCCACAATTTGCGTTTGTACGAGTTTATCGACGTTTGAGGTTCCGCCGCTGTTTGCCTATCCTCTGGGGGCGATCGTGGTCATTCCCACGGCGATTTTGGTTTGGGTGCAATTGGATTCGATGTTGTCTCTGGCGGCTCGGGACGGGATTGACTCGATTCGCATTGATGTGGAGATGAGCGATCGCGAGGCGTTTCGGGCGAATAAGAATGGTTAGCATTTACGGGAGGCAGAGCCTCCCCGATGGCGTGTCACGGCTTCAGCCATGACACGAGAGGGAGTTTAAGGCAGCGTATTCAAGATAACCGGATTGGATGATACCTCAAGGCTTGTCAGCTCGGCGGCTCCTTGACCCCCACCTGCTGTTCAGCGAGGTGGGGGAATGCGTCGCTATTTTTCAAGTTCCCCTTCCATAACACGACTAACAGCATTCTGAGTGCTAGCTTGAAACTCTTTAATATTAATCCGTTTCAATAGTATTAAGGCCAGGAGGAGTCCCAGAGATTGCAGCAAAAACACCGAACCATAGGCAAGGAGAGGGGACTCAAAGGCCCAGGTTCCCAAATTCAACACCCCCCCACTGACAATGGTGGAAATCCCTCGGGCCATGGCTTGAGCCAGTCCCCAAGTACCAATAAAGGTTCCGGCAGTTTCCGCCACCGTTAAATCCAGCATGAGACTGGTGGCCCCAGCGGTGAGGGTTCCGGCACAGACTCCATAGAAGAGGAACGCCGATCGCAGTAAATCGACATCTTCGCCAACCCCAGCAACGATAAAGCACAACGCAAAGATCGAGGCCCCGATACAGCCATATTGAGTGGTGCGTTTCTTACCCAGACGAGGAACCAAGAGGAAACCCGTACCGGCAATACCCACCAGAGTTCCCAGGCCGAAAAAGACATTGAGTTGGGTGGTTTCGGCGATGCTCATGTCGAAGACTTGTCCACCATAGGGTTCAATCACTACCTCGTGCATAAAGAGGCTAACAGTGAGTAGGAGTAGGAAGCTAAAAAAGAACCCCGTTTGACGGCTCGCGGTGAGAACGCGAATAGCCGTTTTCAGGGTGACACGCTCCTCCGAGTTCGCCACCGTGGAGCGTTGGTTATAGCGGGAGTATTTCTCTTCAATGCCAACAGTAGCCAGGAAACAGAGGCTCAGAACGATCGCCGGAACAATAATAAAGACGCGGTTCACCGTGAGGCTAAGGCTAGCGATATCCACCTGTTCCAGATTGCGGACGGCTTCCGCTCCATTCTCTGGTTGTTCGAGTAGGGTGGAACCAATAATCGCCCCGGCGATGATGCCCACCATCAGCATCGACCACACCACACCAATCAGTTTAGAGCGATGGTCTTCATCGGAGATATCCACTAGCATCGCCGCGAAGGGGGTGGAACTGGCACTGATGGAGAGGCCATAGAGCATAAAACAGCCAGCGAAGAGGGCCGCCCAGCCGTAGGTGGGGGCAGTCATGCCGTTGGTTTGAAGGCTTAGGCCCAGTTGCCAGAGGACTTGTACGATGATGAAGGAGAGGCTGGTGAAGAGAACCGCACCAATCCAGACATAGCCGCTGCGATGTTTACCAAAGAGAGGTTTGGAGTCCGAGAGTTGCCCGAAGAAGACGCGAGCCGGGGAAACGAGCCGTTCCATGGCAATGGCCCCGGTAGCGATAAGAGCGGGAACTCTCAATTCATCGATGGCGATGCGGTTGATGATGCCGAGGGTGAGCAAGGACATCATCCCCAGTCCCATCTGGAACAGGCCCAGGCGAAACATGGTCAGCAGGCCGATACGCGGTAAAGGTTGAGTACCTGAGTCGGTGATGGGGCGATCGCGGGTGTCCATAGAGCCTATCAAAATGGTCTGCGAGGGCGTACTATTCAGTTTAATGGATTTTGGAACCCTCACCCCAGAGGTTTTATAGTCAGGGCAGGACGGTCACAAAAAAACACTGGGTGACACTTTAAATCGCTCTCCCAGGGCCTTGGCTTGGGTTTTGCTAATGCCTCGCTTCCGGTTAAACACCTCGGAAGCAATGCCTTTAGAGCCAAAAATGTCTAACAAATCCTTCTGACGGAGTTGGTGAGCGGCCACTAACTCATCTAAAACATCATGGGGAGTTGCGGTATTTGGCATCGGGTAAGTTTTCCGCTCATAATCCTCAATTAAAATTGCCAGTAACTCTAGCATTGAGGCTTCGTCATCGCTCAATTGAGATTCCTCAATCTCCATCAGTCGATCAAGTTCGCAGAGCATGGCTTCATACTCTGCTGAAGACTGGATGGGTTTCGGTTGAACTTGAATCAGAAGTTTGTCGTAGGTCGGAGTGGTCATAGGTCTAAAATTTAGGGGGAGCCGATTGAGTCTCCGAAGACTGGAGACTCAATCGGGTTTAACTCGTTACTATCAACCTTTATTTCCAGTTTCCTTTGTCATAGTCAGAGTGAGTTAGAATAAACATTATTTTGACGACTTGAGTACGATAGTTTATCCGGGCGATAAGACGATAATCATTGCCTTTTATATTAAACACAACATACCCTTCTACATAATCAACTGACTTACTATAGTTATTCTTAATATCAGGTAAGTATCTCCAATTCGCTTGTTCGACTATTTTTATCCAACTATCCAAGGGAGTCCTAGAATCTGGGTATTTCTTTGAAAACTCTAGGAGCTTCCCTCGACCGATTACTTTCATAGGCTTTTTAATATAAAGACTTTGTTCTCAATACGAGAACATCCTCACTATAACCCAATCCATCGCACCTGTCAACTCCGTTGACAAGTTCATGGGGAGCCTCCCATTTTGCCACCATCACCCATGGCAAAATGGGACTGTTCCCGTTCATAGTTTGGCGATGGTGCTATCACAACGATTTACCGAGGCCCTCCTCTGGGCGACAGAACTCCATCAGCAACAGGTTCGCAAAGGCTCTGGAGTTCCCTATATCGCCCATCTGCTGGGGGTCACCAGTGAAGCCTTAGAATATGGGGCCAGAGAAGATGAGGCGATCGCCGCCCTACTCCATGATGCCATCGAAGACTGTGGCGGGCGGGCGATCGCCCTGGAAATTCGCCA
>SMDP01000172.1 GCA_012911965.1 Geitlerinema sp. P-1104 | reverse complement strand
TTCGCGAGGATTGGGAATCCCCCACTTCAAAGACATCAAGCGTAGCGAGATGGCTTAAGTGGGGGAGGATGTCAACACAGAGAATTGTCAAATGGTTCCATTTATTGGGGAAGAAGTGGATGTAGGCTATGATGCCGCGAGGGTCGTAATTTTGCCGGTTCCCTATGAGGCAACAACCACCTATCGTCAAGGCTGTCAGCATGGGCCGGCGGCCTTACTCGACGCCTCGGATCAGTTGGAATATTATGATGTGGAATTGCAACGGGAAGTCTGTTTTGAGGTGGGGATTCATACTCATGCTCCCATTGCCGATACCCGAGAGGCCCCGGTGACGGCTGAACAGATGTTGCAAGATACCCAAACCACAGTAGCTGAACTGGTGGCGGCGGGTAAGTTTGTTTTGGGCTTGGGGGGCGAGCATAGTATTACGGCGGGCATTGTGGCCGGCTATCGTCAGGTATATGGGGACGAACCGTTTACGGTGGTGCAAATTGATGCTCATGGGGATTTACGGGATGTCTATGAGGGATCAAAATACAATCATGCCTGTGTGATGCACCGCATTTTGGAGATGGGCCTGCCCTCGCTTCCGGTGGGGATTCGCAGTGTCTGTCGTCAGGAGGCGGAGTTGATTCAACAGCGGCAAATTCCGGTGATTTGGGATCATGAGATGGTGGGTGATCCCCAGTGGTGCGATCGCGCCCTGGCGGCGATTACGACGGAGAAGGTATTTCTGACGGTGGATCTCGATGGCCTCGATGGCAGTGTTCTGCCTGGGGTGGGAACGCCTCAGCCAGGCGGGTTAAACTGGCATCAGTTGACTGGATTTTTGCGTCGTCTGAGCCAGCAACATCAGCTCATTGGCGCGGATGTGGTGGAACTCTGCCCGATTCCCCATACAGTGGTCTCGGAGTTCACGGCCGCAAAGTTGACCTACAAAATAGTGGGATATTATGCTGATGGGGCTGAGTCTTAGCCTGGGCTAACCCGCCTCTGCGATCGATAGTCCCCCCAACTGGATAAGTCCCACGATGAGGATGACCAATAGTCATGAATGGTACAGTAATAGGCGCTTACGCCCCCGATTTTGAGTTACCTGGCACGAATGGAACGGTGCATCATTTGGCGCGGTATTTGGATGATTGTCGTGCGGTGGTGGTGGTGTTTTTTTCCAATGCCTGTCCCCATTGTCAAACCTATATTGATCGCCTCAAGGGGCTACAACGAGACGTTCGCGATCGCCAGGTGAGGTTGGTGGCCATTAACGCCAACGACTCGGAGACGTTTGAGTCCATGAAAGCCTTAGCCCGAGAGGCAGAGTTGAATTTTCCCTATTTACGGGATGTGACTCAGGATGTGGCCCAATGTTTCGGGGTGACGGTTACTCCAGAAGCATTTTTGATTGACAAAAGCGGACTTTTGTGCTATAGGGGGCGAATTGACGATTATGCCGAGTCAGAGGCTGGAGTCAAACGGTCCTATTTACAGCAGGCGATCGAAGCTTTACTAAGCGATCGCCCCATCAACCCCAGCCAAACTCAAGCCGAAGGCTGTCCCATCATCTGGCGCAGCAGCACCCCCTAAACCGGGCCTGACTGCCTACTGCCAAGAGGGCGCGCCACTTGCGGTACGCCCCTAAGTCATCGTCCTCCGTGTCCTCGGGCGACCACAAGGGTGCGCCCCTACGTGGTTCCCCCTACTGCCTACTGCCTACTGCCTACTCCCTTCTTCTCTCTTCTTCCCCCTTAGCGCCAGGGCAAAAGCCTGTTATAGTTGGAGGCGGTTTACGGAGGGGACTGGATCTAAAACCTATGGCAAAAGCATACCAACGGATCTTACTCAAACTCAGTGGTGAAGCCCTGATGGGTAACCTCGGCTATGGGATCGACCCCGCTGTGGTTCAAGAGATTGCCCAAGAGGTGGCCGATGTGGTGGCCTCAGGAACGCAGGTGGCGATCGTGGTGGGGGGCGGTAATATCTTTCGGGGTGTGAAAGCCTCCTCGGCAGGCATGGATCGGGCCACGGCGGATTATATCGGCATGATTGCTACGGTCATGAATGCCATGACGCTACAGGATGCCTTAGAACAGATGGGAGTGCCCACACGGGTACAGACGGCGATCGCCATGCAGGAGGTGGCAGAACCCTATATTCGTCGCCGAGCGATGCGACATCTGGAGAAAGGACGAGTGGTGGTCTTTGGTGCGGGTTCTGGGAACCCGTTTTTTACGACAGATACCACCGCCGCCCTGCGGGCCGCTGAGATTGATGCGGAAGTGATCTTCAAGGCCACGAAAGTTGATGGGGTCTATGATCGCGATCCCACCGGGGATGCGGATGCCCATCTGTACAAGAGTTTGACCTATAGCCATGTCCTCACTCACGACTTGCGAGTGATGGATAGTACGGCGATCGCCTTATGTAAGGAGAACAATATCCCTATCATAGTGTTTAACCTGTCGCAGCGTGGCAACATCAGCCGCGCCGTGGCAGGCGAACCCGTCGGAACAAAAGTAGGAGGTTCCTGTGATGTTACCTGAAGTTGAAGAACGAATGCAGAGTGCCGTGGATGCGACCCTCAGGGCGTTTAATTCCATTCGCACTGGACGCGCCAACGCGGCGATTCTCGATCGCGTGCTGGTGGACTATTACAATAGCCCCACCCCCCTCAAGAGTCTGGCGGGGATAAGTACCCCAGATTCAACGACAATTTTGATTCAACCCTTTGATCCGAGTAGTTTGGCAACCATTGAGAAGGCCATCAGTATGTCAGATGTTGGCATGATGCCTAACAATGACGGTAAGGTGATTCGCCTCAATGTTCCCCCATTGACCAGTGAACGCCGCCAGGAGTTTGTCAAATTGGCGGCCAAGTGTGCCGAAGATGGCAAAGTCTCGGTTCGCAATGCTCGCCGGGATGCCATTGATGAGGTTCGCAAACAGGAGAAAAACAGCGATATCTCTGAAGATGAGTCTCGGGATTTGCAAGAGCAGATTCAGACCCTGACGGACAAGTACACCGACAAGATTGATAAACTGCTCGCTGAGAAGGAGAAGGATATCACCACGGTTTAGGGGCCAGTCCGAATTCGGGGTGCATCGATCCGGGGTTCGGGGGTCTACCGCTGAACCTGCTTATTGTCCTGACGTCATTGTGAACCCATGAGTGAACTGTTCGACTGTGTGATTATTGGTGCAGGTCCAGCGGGAGGCGCCGCCGCTTATCATTTGGCGAAGCGGGGGCGATCGGTTCTCGTTTTGGATCAGCAACCTCAACCCCGCCAAGGGGTTTGTGCGGGAGGAGTCTCTCCGGCGATCGCCCCCTGGTTTGAGTTCGACTTTTCCCCGGTGATTTCCCGGAAGGTGAAGACGGTTCGTTATACCTGGAAGTATGAGGAACCGGTACTGGTGGAACTGGAGACGGCGGAACCGATGTGGATGGTGCGTCGGGATGCGTTTGATCAACTGCTGTTAGATGAGGCGGCCGGCCAGGGGGCGACGGTTGAGAGGGGAGTCGAGGTGACGGGGATTACCTGGAAGGGCGATCGCTGGCAAATCGAAACCAACGGCGACCCCCGGTTTGGCCGCTATCTGATTGGGGCTGATGGGGCCAATGGTCCGGTGGCCCCCTGGTTGAAGTTAAAAACCCCGAAAACTCGCTTAGCGGCGACGTTGGAGGTTTCGAGTCCTCAGGCGGAGTCGGCCCCGATTGATTTTGCCTTTGGCCAGGTGAAGAATGGCTTTATCTGGCAGTTTCCTAAGGCCGATGGCTTTTCGATTAGTACGAGTACCTTTTTGGGGGGAGATAATAAGAAGCTGCCGAAACTCTTGCAGGAGTACGCGGATACGGTGGGATTACCCCAGGGCGATCGGCGGGTACAGGAGAGTTCCATTGCCCTTTGGGATGGCGATCGACCTTTGCATAGTCAGAATGCCCTCTTGATTGGTGAGGGGGCGGGATTTGTCGATCCCCTGACGGCGGAGGGGATTCGTCCCTGTCTCTATAGTGGCATGACCGGGGCGGAGGCCATTGATAAAGCCCTGGCTGGGGATATCAACGCCCTGGAGGGCTATAGTCAAACGGTTCAGGAAGTCTGGGGGGCGGATATGGCCTGGGCGGCCCGGTTGGCGGCGGCCTTGTATCGCTTCCCGGGGATTGCCTATAAGGTGGCGATTAAGCAACCCATCGCCACCCAGATTATGTTGAAAATCCTCTGTGGGGAGTTGCGCTATTCCCAGGTGGCGAATCGTGCTTTGCGTCGTCTGAGTGGGGGAATGATGGGGGGTTAATCATGACGATTGACTGCTGCGACAAAGTTTGGGTCGTTTCGTTCTCCTTCCTATATCCCACGGGAGAAGCCCGACAGTCACAAGCCTGTCGAAAAGAGTGTCGGGCTTCTTCATGATATCGCTCAAGCTGAAGAGGGGGTACGTCTAGCTTGAGCAACGATTCAGGCTAGAGTTCAAGTTATAGAGTCGCGTCGAACGTCAGGGTATAGTCGGTATTAAACGACCTAACTTGGTCTCCATTCACTTCAACAAAATAAGTACCTGGATCCAATGAACGAGCAATAGAATCATCTTGACTTCCACTGTTCATTGAACTTTCGATTTCATTGCCAATTTCGAATGAGCCATCTGGTTGTTGCTCACCAACATATAACCGAAGATCTGCATTATCGGTCATACCAGATAATGTCAGCTCAACATCCTGAACTTGATCCAAAGTAAAGCGGTAATACTTTTGTGCCTCCGCTAGAACATTCCCTTGCACGGTACGAGTTCCACTCAATACCCCTAAATCACCACCGGTACTCGGTCCCAAACCAGGAGTAACGTCCCCAGATAGAGTCGCGTCGAACGTCAGGGTATAGCTGGTACTAGGGCTCACCACTAGGCCTCCATCCACTTCAACAAAATAAGTACCTGGATTCAACGAACGAGCAATAGAATCATCTTGACTTCCACTGTTCATTGAACTTTCGATTTCATTGCCAATTTCGAATGAGCCATCTGGTTGTTGCTCACCAACATATAACCGAAGATCTGCATTATCGGTCATACCAGATAATGTCAGCTCAACATCCTGAACTTGATCCAAAGTAAAGCGGTAATACCGTCGTGTCTCGTCCATAACGAACCCTTGGAAGGTACGAGTTCCACTCAATACCCCTAAATCACCAGCGCTACTCGGGAACCAACCCTCCCCAGGCGAAGTCTCTTCAATCTCGCCAATCTCGCCAATCTCGCCAATCTCGCCAATAAAGTCATTACGGGTTAGGGAAGAGGGATCAACACCATTGAGGGTGGCGATCGCTTCACCATTCCGTACAATTTCCGTATTGTTTCCGGATGGCCTGAGTTGTAGGTTAGACACTCCATCAGGAAGACGAAGTTTATCAACTCCAGGTTGGAAGTCGGTAATTACATCGCGATTAGCACTGGAGGCTTGCAGGAAGAACTGGTTGGCTCCTCCACCCCCGGTTAGAGTATCGAAACCGCGATCGCCCGACAAGACATCATCTCCTGGGCCGCCAATCAGGACATCATTCCCCTGTCCACCAAAAATTGTATCGTTGCCTGAGCCGCCAATGACCGTATCATTGCCGATATTGCCAAATATGATGTTATTACCGCCTCGACCGTCAATATAGTCATCATCACGACCACCGGCGATGGTGTCATTACCTGCACCCCCGAAAATCGTGTCATTTCCGGCATTGCCAAAGACAATTCGTCCCGTGTCGTCATTCTCGAAATAATCATTCCCTCCCAAGAGGGCGATCGCATCCGTAAACGGTGAACTCTGTAACTGGTTTAACTGATCCGCTGGCAACTGAGCCATGATGACCACATCATCGCCATCAGTCGCAATCCCGAAGTCAAACCCACCATCGGTCACAATATTCAGAACCATTGTTTCAAACCCTTGGCTTATTTGTTTGATTAACTTATTTTCCGGTTATAGCCCTTTTTTTGATAAAAGCCACGCCAAAGTTCCCAAACTTATAAAAACTTAATAATTACGTAGATATACATAGACTAATTTCACGACCTGTGATCTAACCTCTTATGGCAAGAGAAGGTTCAGTTGAGACGCTCTTTCCCAGGAAAGGGCAACCACAAAGGATTGCCCTACGTCCCTGTCCTCTAGTTCAAAGCTGGCTCAGCCCAAAAAGGAACTTATATGTGAATTAGTCCACCGCTCTATTTAGGGGTGAAAGCTCCTTAAGGTGGCCGTCACCCCTAAAAACGGAACGTCCCTCGTAACGTCCCAATGAAGATGTTATCGTTATCTCGATCTTGATTGGGATTAATGAGCCAAATAAATCCAGGGGTGATCGAAATATTTTGACTCAACTCTACCTTGTAAAAGGCTTCTAAGTGTAAAGGGACATCGTTGTTAAACAGTCCATTATTATCCTGTAAACTCCCAAGATAAGGTTGCGAGCCAACGACCAACCCGCCCAAGTTACCCGGCAAGACTAGATCCGGGAAGGCTAAGCCTAGAGTCCAGCTCCAAATTTCAGCATCGAGTTCATTGTTGCGCAAATAAAGATAGGAACTGACTCCCAGACAACAGTTCAGGGATTCAGAGGATTGGAAGGGTTCAGGGAGAAGTTTCTGGCAGGTCTGGAGAGAGCCACACCTTCGGGAATCCCTAGGGAAACCCCGTGAGAGTCAGATAGGTAACATCATCCTGAGTCGGTTTGGGAGTTTCGCCGCAAGTTAGCCTAATGTGGTAATACGTTCCCGAATTTCGGCGGCAAAGGGGTTTTGCAAGACGTCATACCAGTCCGCAGCGATCTCGAAATCGGCCCGCGCAGTATTACGGTCTCCAATCGCCTCATAAGCTACCCCACGATTGTAGTAGAGATTGGGAAGGAAATTAGAATTCAGACGAATCGCCTCAGTATAGTCTTGAATCGCGAGCTGATGTTCTCCCAATTGATTGTAAAGCACACCTCGCTTATCATAAGCATCAGCATAATTGGGATTTACGCGAATGGCTTGGCTATAATCTTCAATCGCCCGTTCTGTCTCTCCCAAGTCTCCGTAGCTGAATCCTCGATTATAGTAAGCATCAGCATAATTGGGATTTACGCGAATGGCTTGGCTATAATCTTCAATCGCCCGTTCTGTCTCTCCTAACCAAGAATAAGAAACCCCACGACCATAGTAAGCGTTAGCATTATCGGGATTCAAACGAATGGCTTGGGTATACTCTTCAATAGATTGCTGAAGGTTACCTAGGTAGAAATGTGAAATACCTCGATTTTTATACAACGTTGAATCAGGGTCAATCCGAATAGCTTGGGTATAATCTTCAATAGCTTTTTGATGGTCTCCCAAGTTATAGTAGGCGATGCCCCGATTGACATAGGCTTGACTGTTATTAGGGTCAGCTTGAATTATCAAGGTGTTATCAGTAACATCTTGATTGTATTGAATTATGATTTCATCATTGACGATATCCGAAGATCTAAATGATCCACCAGTATTCTGTAGAAGTGCTAACACCTCACCATCTCGGAAAATCAGGGTTGATGAACGATCCGATTGAAACTCAATCTCATCGATGGATATTCCATTGGGAATCCGAATGTTGTCTATCCGCCACTGAAAATCCGTTACCACATCCCATCCGTCTTGACCGGAAGCGGCAATCCAAAATTGGTTAATTCCTCCACCCCCAGTTAGAGTATCGAAACCGCGATCGCCCGACAAGACATCATTTCCTGGGCCGCCAATCAGGAGATCATTTCCCTGTCCACCAAAAATTGTATCGTTGCCCGAGCCGCCAATGACCGTATCATTGCCGATATTGCCGAAGAGGAGGTTATTACCGCCTCGACCGTCAATATAGTCATCATCACGACCCCCAGCGATGGTATCATTCCCCGCACCGCCAATTAGGGTGTCATTTCCGGCATTGCCAAAGACAATTCGTCCGGTATCGTCATTCTCGAAATAATCATTCCCTCCCCGGAGGGCGATCGCATCGGTAAACGGTGAATTCCGTAACTGGCTTAACTGATCTGGCGGTAACTGAGCCATGATGACCACATCATTGCCCTCAGTCGCAATCCCGAAGTCAAACCCACCATCGGTCACGATGTTCAGAACCATCGTTGAAACTCCTTGACTGAAAGGTTCTATTGGTCTATCGGTCAAAAACAGCGAGTTTTACGTAACTCGACCCAAATTGTCACAAAACTTCACAAACAGTCCTGGCTTCCCCCAAGCGACCCCCACCTAGACTGAGAAACGGTCTCGCAGCCATCCCATGGCCCCAATCTCATCCTCTCGGGCCATCCTCAAGAACTCATAGAGCCAATCCTTGGGAACTTGGGGGAACGTGGGACTGCGATCGCCCTCCACATACACCCCCGATTCAAGCCGATAAATACGCCAAATCTGTCCATCAAAGCGCCAAAACTCCGGCACACCTAAACCCGCATAAAACTGATTTTTGGCAATATCCGTATGAGTAATATCCACCTCAACCACTAAATCCGGGGGCGGATCTTGGGCTAAATCCACAGACCGCCCCTTCACCAAAGGCTGATTTTGAATATAATACGCCTGGTCCGGTTCTGCACCTTTTTGAAATTGGGGATAGTTAAGCGTCGTTGACCCCATAGTTTTTAACGATAGCCCCAACATTTCCACCAAAATCACAATAAATCGCTCAATCAAACAGCGAGCAAACTCATGCTCTTCTAGGGGCATGGTAATTTCTAATAAACCCTTATCATAGGTTAAACGAGAACTTCGGGATTGGGGTAAAAGCCTTAATAGATGCAAATAGCTATCCCAATCCAGGCCATGAAACACAACCCGCTGTTCACCTTGGGGTTGAACTCGGCTGGGGGGGTCTGAAGCTGCAATCACCATGAGGGTCTCAAGATTGACGGGTCTATCAAATTCTATCGCACGGTCTTTGATAGTCTTGGCTAGTAACGGTCTCGGAGAGATCGCCTCCGTTGAGACCTGCCGTTGATGTTCCCTGACTCACTCCGGGACATTAACGACAACCGTTGCCTCAATCGGCTGTCCGTTGTGAGTCCAAGCTTGATGATTATTGGCGTTCAAGCTAACGGTAATTTCATTGCTACCCGGAGGAAGGTGAGGCAAGTGCAGCCAAGGTCCATAAACCCGAGCACCCCTTTCCCCATTAATATATAGATGGCCATGTCCAGCATTCGGCTGGTTCTCTTGATTCACCTCCTCCGGGGCAAAGCGAAAGTTAGTGGTCTGAATTTCTAGGTTCCAGCCTCGCATTGGGTCAGAATGAGCAATCAG
>SMDP01000171.1:3732-9371 GCA_012911965.1 Geitlerinema sp. P-1104 | reverse complement strand
ACCAAGCCAGCCAGGATACCATTGATGGTCATGGACAGATCCGGCTTGCCATCTCGGAACCAGGACGTAAAGGTTCCGGTCACTCCTCCGGCGGCGGCTGCCAGGTTAGTGGTGACAGCAATATAGGCAATGTTGGAGGTTGCCGCTAACTCTGAACCTGGGTTGAAGCCAAACCAGCCAATCCAAAGAATTAAGCAGCCTAGAGTGGCAATACTCATGTTGTGACCGGGAATGGCTCGGGGCTGGCCATCTTCGTATTTACCCGCGCGGGGACCGAGAATGGCTGCTCCCACTAGGGCCGCCCAACCGCCGACGGAGTGAACCACCGTAGAACCGGCAAAGTCGGCAAATTCCCAAGCACCATCAGGACCAAATGAGGTCAGCATCCCATCACCTGACCAAACCCAGTGACCGGAGATGGGGTAGAAAATCCCGGTGAGGAGGAGGCTGAAAATTAGGAAGGCATCGTATTTAATCCGTTCCGCCACGGCCCCAGAGACAATGGTGGCAGCGGTAGCCGCAAATGCCACCTGGAACAGGAAGGAGACGGAAATCGGCAGGTCATCGGGGAAGGGATCGAGTCCATAGGTGGCTGGGTCACCACTGCTGAGGAACCAACCGCCGAAGCCAATGAAGGCCGTGGAGCCTTCACCAGTGGCTCCTTCACCATACATGAGAGAAAATCCGATCGCCCAGTAGGCCAAGGTGGCTAGGGCAAAGACGATGAGGTTTTTCGAGAGGATGTTGACGGCATTTTTCTGACGACACATCCCGGTTTCGAGCATCCCGAAACCTGCGTTCATGAAAATAACCAGGACAGAGGCAACGAGAACCCAAACGGTGTTGAGAACACCTTGAACGTAGGCCGCGTCAAACTCTTCGAGAACTTCGATTCCCTGGGGATCTGCGGCAGTTGCCGCTAAATCCCAAACGCCTAAAATTAAAGCTGTCAGGGGAATACAGGCGAGCCAATAGATGGGAACTCGCCGTCCTAGGGTTAGAAGCTTGACCAGGAATGAGTTGCGGTTTGTACCGCGCACTCGCCCCGATGTCGCTCCATGTCGTGATCTGAGGGTAATCTTAGATGTCATGTTTAGACTTTGGATTGAGATTAAGCAGACGGACAATCGGTTTAACCAACCTGAGAACGGTGGACGGAGGCAGTCGCCGGTAGAAAACCGTTCCGTTTCCGACACAGCACACTCACGCTGGAACACTCAGCAATCTCTCATTGCTTCCAAAGCTCAAGCTGGTATGCCCTTGTGCTCCCGCAGAGATTGAGAAGTAGAGTTGTGCGATTGAGTCACCCTGATTCCACCAATTCTCGTAGGGTTTATTCTGTATAAGACAATACATTTTGTGCGCGATCGCCCGGAATCTCTGGTGAAACTGGTGAATATTCGCCAATTCTTGGGCAAAAATCTCTCAGATGTCAGAAAACCTTGTGATTTTATGCTTGGGTGTCGTTAGTGTTGCAAATAGGCAGCCGCTCCCAGGTCGTCGAGTCGCTGCTGTTTTTGCAACACTGAGTCTTTTAGGTCCTGACGATACTGTTGCACTTTTTGCAATAAGGAACTCTCGTGACTGGCCAAGATCTGCACGGCTAACAAGCCGGCATTTTGAGCGTTGCCAATGGCCACCGTCGCCACGGGAATCCCCCGAGGCATTTGCACGATGGAATAGAGGGAATCTAGCCCCCCTAAATGGCGTGTGGCAACGGGTACACCAATCACCGGTAACGGGGTTAACGAGGCGACCATTCCCGGAAGATGAGCGGCGCCACCTGCCCCGGCAATAATCACCTTTAAACCCCGCTCATGAGCGGTTTTGGCATAGTCAACCAGACGCTCAGGGGTCCGATGGGCCGAGACGATCGCCACCTCATGGGGAACCTGAAACTGTTGGCAAATCTCAATGGCAGCATTCATCGTGGGTAGGTCGGAATCGCTGCCCATAATGATGCCAATTTGTGCTGGATTGGGGTGAGAAGAGGTCATTGGTACAATGGCTGAGTCATCCTCAGACTAAATCAACTGAATCAAACGAATGGCTGTAACGATTATTCGGGGCAATGTGCCGGGATACAAGGGGCCAGAGGGAACATCCTCCAGACCACACCAGATTGTCCTAGAGGGCGATCGCATTACGGCCATTACCCCAGTCACAGACTCAGAGCCATCTCTAGCTGACCAAGGAACCCCCCTTGACTGCGGTGAAGACTGGATTTCCCTAGGAGGCTGTGATCTCCAGATTAACGGGGCCTTAGGCTTAGCCTTTCCAGATGTGACCCCCAAGGATTACTCCCAGTTAGAGGCCATTGGCCGCTATCTCTGGCAGGCGGGGATTGACGAGTATCTCCCCACCCTCGTCACCACCTCCCTAGAGAAGTTCCAAGGGGGGCTGGAGGTGTTTGAACGCTTCATGAAGCAGCAAGCTCCCGTAGGACTCACCGCTCAGGTTTTAGGACTACATCTGGAGGGGCCGTTTTTGAATCCCAAAAAGCGGGGGGCCCATCCCCAGGAGTTTCTCTTGCCCCTCAGCTCGGATACCCTGGAGCAGGTTCTCGGACCCTTCAGTGCTACGGTTCGCCTGATGACCCTCGCTCCCGAATTAGACCCGACCGGAAGGGCGATCGCCGAGTTACAGGCCCGAGGGATTCACGTCAGTCTGGGTCATTCCTTAGCTAACGCCGCTCAAGCGAATCAGGCCTTTGACCAGGGGGCCCATCTCGTCACTCATGCCTTCAATGCCATGCCGGGACTTCACCACCGGGAACCCGGCTTATTAGGGGCGGCCTTGGTTCGCTCCGGCGTCTCCTGTGGGGTGATTGCCGATGGGGAACATATCTGTCCGACCATGCTGCAACTACTCCTTCAAGCCGCGCCAGACCACCTATTTTTAGTCAGTGATGCCCTCGCTCCCCTGGGACTTGCCGATGGAACCTATCCCTGGGATAGCCGCAAAATTCAGGTCTGCCAGGGAACCGCACGGCTACCGGATGGAACCCTCGCCGGGACCACGCGATCGCTCCTGGAGGGCGCCTTAAATCTAGTCAACTGGGGTCTGTGTGACATCGAGATGGCCATTACCTTAGCCACCATTGCCCCCCGTCGGGCCCTAGGACGTTCGAGCCATTTAATGGGGGCCTCCCTAGAGCAACTATTGCGTTGGCGACAGGTGGACGGACAATGGCACTGTCAGCGGCTGAGCCTGGCCCCCTAAGCCAAGTTAAAGCCGAATCTACCCCATTGAGATGCGCTAGTCCTGAGCCGTTTCTGGCGCAGCGGTTTTTGTGGCCGCCATATTGAGGCTAATCAGCGTATCCATAATCCGCAGTCCACTGCAATCGTTAAACAAATTAAACTCCGTTAACTCCTCATACTCCTCAAAGCCCACTTCTTCCAAATAAATAGCCAAGGTCTCGAAATCAAAGCCAACCCGGTGGACATCAAACTCATTGGTTTGTCCGCCAAACATAATGCTCATCAAATGCAGCCGTTCAAACGCCATCAAGTTAGGGTTGAGATAGAGCCAGCAGAGGGTTTGCAAATTGGGGACACTGATAAACAACTTGCCCTCCGGTTGTAGCACCCGATGCCATTCACTCAGAGTCACCAGTAACTCATTATTTAGACTGTGGTGGAAATGTTCTAAGACATGACTAGCATAGATAGCTTCAACGGAATTATCCTCAAATTGACTTAAATCAGCCGCGTCCCCGACAAAATCTACCTCGGGCCGCTCTTCAATGTCGAGAATTTTCCAGTCGGGATGGACTTCTTTGCCACCAATGTGAAGTTTGAGTCCCATAACATCTCCTGAGTTAATTGGTTGAGGGGGGCGTGGGGGCTATTATCTCATTTGGGGCGATCGCCCCCGAAGTCCCGTATTATCCTAACGGTTGGTTGGCCCTAGGCTGAGGGGGAGAGTGGTGATTCCCCTCTTCACCCTCATCAGCGGGGTTTTCGTTGAACCACAACATCTGCTTTGGGATAGCAATCTTAATCCCCGCTTGGTCAAAGGCCAGTTTGAGGCGACGGCGATATTCCCGTTCCACGGCCCACTGTTGCAGGGGTTTCGTCTTCGTCCACATCAGTAACTCCGTACCCCGTTCATCGACCCCTTCAACTCCCGCTAACATGGTCGGTTCAATAATAGCTTCCGTCCAATCAGGATCAGCCTGCATCTGTTCCATGGTCTGACGCATCACTTGAATGGCCGCGAGAGCATCGGCATCCTGACTAACGCGAATACGGAAATCAATGCGAGACCATTCCTTAGTTAAGTTATGAACCACCTCAATTTGACTATTGGGAATGGTACTGAGTCGCCCCCCTTCTCCCCGCAAACGAGTCACCCGCAGGTTCATATATTCCACAAAGCCAGGGCCATGGCCCACATCAATTACATCTCCTACCGCAAATTGGTCTTCCCAGAGAATGAGAATGCCGTTAATAAGGTCTTTAATTAGGTTCTGAAAGACAATGGTTAGAGCCACACCAAAAATCCCCGCCCCGGTAATCAGAGAATCGAGGGGAAAATTTTGTAGGGCTAGAAACCAAATCACACCAATCAGACCAGCAATAAAACTGGTCATTCCCTTTAAAGCGGCGGCTAGGGTAGGGGCGCGGAGTATAAACCGTTTGGAGGCGGTGGGATTTAGGGATTCTTGTTGCACCCAGGATTGCAAGATGTTGTCAAACAAGAGATCAGTTAGCTTGTTGGCTACCGCAACCAATAACCAAATCGTCAGAATCTGTACTGGAAATTGTTGTAACCAGGCTGCCTGGGCCCGGGTAGCGGGGAATTGAGAGAGGATGGCAATAACACCACCAATCCAAAGGGCTAGTTGTAGAAATAGCAAAACCCGCCGCAGCAGAATAATCATGCTAATCCGCCGTTCTAAGACGATTTGTGGCAGGATGGCTCGCAAAAATTGTGGGGTGGCCCGTGTTGAGTTGCCCTCTCCCTCAAAACCGAGGCTTTCTTGAGGAGGCTGTAGATGTTCCGGATGCCGTTGGCGCGAGAGTTTTTGATAATGGCGAGTGGTGCGCCGTTGTAGAAACCAGATGATGGGACTGAGAACCAATATGACAGCTGCTAAAGCGAGGGCATTACGCCAACGCCGCCGTCGGGCCCCTGGGAGTCGTTCTTGCTGTGCGCGAATCAGGGCGTCCCGAATCTGCTGGCTCCATTGTTCAGCCAGTTGTTCGGGGCTTGTATCCGCTACTTCAGCGTCAAACTGCGTCACGGTCAAAATCTGCCGATTCAGCAGGTTTTCATTGTCCTGGGCTGAAATGACCGGTTGATTGTTGAGAATGTCATAACGTACCTGGAGGGAGTCAGGATCGAAGCCGTCGTCCAGGATGCTGTTCAGGTTGCGCTCAATTTGCGTCACCCGTTTTTGTAACTCGGGAATGGTGCGCGGTGCCCCCGGAATGGTAGGGGGGGAGGAGATTTGCAGCACAGTGAATCCGCTTAGACGGACGGGGGCCGTGTTGGCATTGCCTGAAGATGGCTCAATGGGAATCGGCAGAGGAGTTTGTGCCTGGGCTAGGTTAGGGCTAAGGCCCGCCAGACCGACTACGCTCGTTAGGGATAGCACCAGCACCAGGACAAATCCCAGCAGTTTCTGGAGA
>SMDP01000171.1:0-3486 GCA_012911965.1 Geitlerinema sp. P-1104 | reverse complement strand
CGAGATGGCTGGCATAGTCTTCCGGGGAACGGGGAAACGAGGCCTGTTCGAGATATTTCCACATCACTTGCAGGAAAATCTTGCCCTGGGTTCGACGCAGTTGCAGATCGTAGGAACAGCCCCACTTCTCAAGTAGGAGTTGCTGTAACTCTTGTCCAGTCACAATGGGTTGGCTCTGGTTAGTGCGGTTGGGCATGGGGAATCTTGAGGAGCGAGGGTCAGGCTTAAGTTTGTATTTTACATTTCTTCACTAATTGTGGCAGAGGGATTCTCAATTTTCCAGGAAAGCTCAATCGACCCGATTCGTGCCTTTTTTTGCCCCTGCACCGTGGTATTATGAACAAGTGTTGCGCCATTTTCATTTTTTTTTGCTCGCGACGGGACACTTGATCCGATACAATCCCAAACGGTGTGCGTCCTGGTTGGTGTTCTCACGGCAAGGGGCGCCCATGGAACGGTGATGCCGTTTGTTAAGCAAAATCACATACAACCATAATACGTAAATAGCTCCATGACTCAGGCTTCCGGCTCAGCTGATGTCCCCTCCATGGGACGACGGCAATTCATGAACTTTCTGACGTTTGGTGCAGTTACCGGAACCGCTCTCGGTGCGCTGTACCCTGTCGTTAAATACTTTATCCCCCCTTCGAGTGGTGGTAGTGGTGGCGGTATCGTCGCTAAGGATGCCCTCGGAAATGATGTTAAAGCCAGCAGTTTCCTGGCTGAACACAATGTGGGCGATCGCGTCCTGACTCAGGGCTTTAAGGGGGATCCCACCTATATCGTTGTTGAAGGCGAACAGGCGATCGCCGATTACGGTCTCAACGCGGTTTGCACCCACCTCGGTTGTGTGGTTCCCTGGAATGCAAGTGCAGAGAAGTTTATCTGTCCTTGTCACGGGTCTCAGTACAACAAAGCGGGTAAAGTGGTTCGCGGCCCCGCGCCTCTGTCTCTGGCCTTAGTCCATGTGGATGTGGCTGAGGATGATAATGTGGTTCTCACCCAGTGGACTGAAGAAGATTTCCGCACTCAGGAAAAACCCTGGTGGGTTTAAGCTCCCCCAACCTCTCCCCTCGGGGGGAGAGATGATTTTTAGAGAATTAACCTAGCCATTGAGAGAAGAGAACGTTGTCACAATTGATGAAATACTCTAGTGCTTGGGCGACAAAACCGTTCGCCCCTTTGATGACCCTGTTGAGGAAAGGAGTCCTGGTCAGCCTGGCAGCCGTCGCTGTCTTTGTGGCCAGTGATTTCCTCGTTCCTCAAGCGGCTGCGGCTTACCCCTTCTGGGCCCAACAAACGGCTCCAGAAACCCCCCGTGAAGCTACCGGACGCATTGTCTGCGCCAACTGCCACTTGGCAGAAAAACCCATGGACGTGGAAGTGCCTCAGTCGGTGCTTCCTGATACCGTCTTTAAGGCGGTTATCAAGGTTCCTTACGACACCTCCAAGCAGCAAGTTCTTGGTGATGGTAGTAAGGCTGGCTTGAATGTCGGTGCCGTGCTGATGCTGCCCGAAGGGTTTAAGATTGCTCCCGAAGACCGCATTCCTGAAGAACTCAAGGAAGAAATCGAAGGCATCTTCTACCAAACCTATACTCCTGAACAGGAGAATGTGATTCTCGTCGGTCCCCTCCCCGGTGAGGAACATCAGGAATTGGTCTTCCCGGTTCTGTCTCCTGACCCCAATCGCGATTCCTCGGTTAACTTTGGTAAGTATTCTGTCCATGCGGCTGGCAACCGAGGTCGCGGTCAAATCTATCCTGCGGGTAATAACAGCAATAATATTGCTTATAAAGCTCAACATGCGGGAACTATTGCTGCCATTGAACCCAATGATGAGGGTGGCTATGCGGTGACCCTAACTACTGACGATGGTTCAGACGTGGTTGAGTCGGTTCCCCCAGGTCCGGAAATGCTCGCTTCAGTGGGTGATGTGGTTGCGGCTGGTGATGTGCTGACGACTGACCCCAATGTGGGTGGCTTTGGCCAAAAGGATACGGAGATTGTCCTACAAAGTCCTGCCCGCATTCAAGGCTTACTGGGCTTCTTTGGCTTGGTCGCTTTGGCTCAAATCATGCTGGTTCTCAAGAAGAAACAGGTTGAGAAAGTGCAAGCGGCTGAGATGGAATTCTAGCAGTTTGGCATTCTCAATGAATGGTTTGAAGGATGAGGCGTTTTCAATTTTGGTTGGGAACGCCTTTTTTCTAAATCTAGGCTCTCTTGCGAATACTATTACTCAAAATTTACTGTGGCCGTCGACGAGAAAATTATTACAACTCCATCTGGGGATTGGTTTTACCGCGAGGTGCATCCCCCCAACTCAACGGTAGCGCCTCCGGTGGTGTTCCTCCATGGCTTGCCCTCCCTGGGCTACAGTTGGAGTGCGTTGCTGCCAGATTTGGCAAGTCAAGGACTCCAAGGAGTTGCCCCGGATTGGCTGGGATTTGGGCGATCGCACAAACCGCAAAAACGAGACTTCGCCTATACCCCAGATGCCTTTATCGAGGCGTTGGATGGCTTTCTCAATGTCCTGGAACTCGATCGCATCTCTCTGGTGATTCAAGGCTTTCTGGGGTCGGTGGGCCTACAATATGCCCTGCGCCATCGCGATCGCATTGACCGTCTGGCGATTCTCAACGCTCCCCTCTCAGAGACAGCGAAGCTTCCCTGGAAACTCAAGCAGATGAGTTTTCCCCTCGTCGGTGACATGATGACTCAAGACCCCCTGCTGATTGACCGTACCCTAGAAGCCGGAAGTGGGTTTGTAATTCCTGATGAGGATTTGGATGTCTATCGTCGTCCCTGGCTGAAAACCTCCGATTCCGGGCGATCGCTCCTCTATACCTTACAAAATCTTCAGTTGAAGACCGCCATGGCCGAAATTGCCAGCGGCTTCTCGTCTTGGACTCAACCCACCCAAGTCATTTGGGGCATGGTTGACCCCTGGTTAGCCCCGGAACCGGCCCAAACCTTTGCCCAACAACTGGAGAATGGAGAGTTCGTCAGTCTCCCCGAAGCGGCCCATTACCCCCAAGAACATTGGTCTGAGGATGTGGCCAAATCCTTGATTCCCTTTCTGCGCCGCTCATCTTAAACCACACCCCTAGTTTTACCATTGACCCATGTCTAAATTCATTCTTTGGGGCAGCTATTGCGAAAATGCCCTCGAAAAGCGACAACCCTACCGCCAGGCCCACCTCGACGGCTTAGCCGAACAGAAAGAATCAGGTGTTCTAGTTACCTTAGGCCCCACTGAAGATAACACTCAGGTGTTTGGCATCTATGAGGCCGAGGATGAAGCCACCGTTCGCAAGCTGATTGAGAATGACCCCTATTGGCAGAACGGGATTTGGACTGAATATCAGGTGAAGGCTTGGATTCAGGCATTTTAGGGGAATAGGGAACAGGGAATAGGGAACAGGGAATAGGGAATAGGGAACAGGGAACAGGGAACAGGGAACAGGGAACAGGGAACAGGGAACAG
>SMDP01000170.1 GCA_012911965.1 Geitlerinema sp. P-1104 | reverse complement strand
CCGATTTTGGGTATCCGCCAAGAAGCGACGAATCGCCGAGATTGCACTGTCAATGCGAGTTTGTCCCCCTGCATCCTTCTGTCTCATACTCCCGGTATAGTCCAACAAGACTACAATCCAAGCGGGAGGGGGTTGGCTTTCTTCAGGACTGCGCCAGTTCTCAACGGTAATGGGTCCCCCATCCACCAAAACCTCAAACTGGTTCTCCTGAAGCTGCATAACAGGACGACCGTCGTCATCGGTGACCTGAACTCGCAGTTTGACTCGGTCATCTGCAATCTGGGGACGACCTAGGTTCACCTCTTGTCCCCAGACGGGGGACGCGGTGATTAGGGCCAGGGCCAATCCACTAAGCCATTGGGTCGAAAAAGCGATTGTAGAAGACCAAGCGGTAGTTTTGAGGCGTTTCGATGTCATCTTCATCAATGGTATAGAAGGTCAGGACGTAGTTATGTTTGAGGGGGATATTACGACGGGACCCAAGGCGGGTTCCGTTGACGGCGACGGTGCGATAAAACTTTTGATTGGGGGATAAGATGGCTTCTTTTCCCTTGAAGTGGATATCGGCGGCGTGGAGGGGGAGGTGGGGAAGTTGAATCTGTGCTTTTTCTGCTGACCCGATGCGAATTACTCCTTTGGTTGGAAGTTGGATGGATAGGCCTTCTTCGATTTCGTCTTCGTCTTGGTCGCCGGAGGAGGGGTGAGCGACAAATTTTAGATGGGAGCGATCGATTTTGGGATAGTCTCGTAGGACAACGGTGGCGTTTGGGTCCAGGTCGTCATAGTCGTCGCCGGTGTATTCAAAGCCGCGTCCGGCTCTCAAGGCGGGGAGATAACTGGGGGAAGCATTGGTGATACTGAAGGCGATTCCTAAACAGAGTCCCAGCAGTGCAAAGCCGAGGGGGTCTTCGTAGGCTCTTAAGGGTCGGGGGAAGGTCTCCCAAAGTTGACGAATTAACTCGAAGATGGATGCGGCGAGGAGACTAGCGAGACTGGCGGCGCTGACACTGACGAGCAGTCGTTGGCGAAAGCGTTGGGGGTTTCCCGCTTCTATGCTATGCGATCGCCAACTCAATCCCTCGGCAAACCCGACCGCTGCTCCCACCACCAACCAGCCAAAGATACGCACGAAGAAGGCGGGGACGGGGATTTGCGGGAGAAAGAGAATTTGTGAAACGACTCCCGCAACTAATCCCGCCAGCAGTCCCACTCCCAAGGCGATGAGGAGGGGAAACCGCAGCATTTTTAGGCTCAGTTTGGGACGGGTGGGGTTACTGACAAAAATCTCGTTGGCGACACTCCCGATGGCCAGGGAGATGGCGATACAGGGAAAGAGGACGACTTCTGGGAAGGGTTGTAACCAGCCAAAGTCGGTGAGAATCAGTTGTCCGAGATTCCACCCTAGGAGAGCGGAGGTCAGTCCCGCAAGGATATAAAGGTAAGGTCGCATGGGTTAAAACCTCCGTGGCGGTTGAGCGGGTTGAGAGGTGCGGGGAATGGCGGACATACAGATGTTATATAACACTATGGACGGTAGGGAAAGGTAAGCGATCGGGGAATTGGGGTTCATGGGAGATGGTTATCGTAATCTTTCCCTGATATCTTCCTCTAATAGCTGACTTGTTGCTCCTCCAGGGTCAATGATTCCATCTGCTGGTAGTCCATGTCTCTCTTGGTAGTATTTAACTGCTCTAATAAATATATCTCCATGTTCTTTTTCTTGAAAAATAAAGGCGTATTGAATCATCTCATAGGGAACCTCATCAGTGGATAAAACCTCTTTTAAGAAGAGAATAAAAACCCCCTCCCTATTGAGATCCCCCTCCGTATAGCGATTGACCTCTGGAGGGAATTCCTGGGGAGGATTACGAATAAAAGTGTTAAGATTATTAGTTAAGTTTTCTTGTAACTGCTCCAGAGCAGGTTGAGTATGTTGGATGTGCTGCTCAAACTTCTTCCAAGATCCTATTTCTTCTTGTTTTCTCATAAGTTCGTTTTGAAGTTCGTAACTTGTCTCCTCAACTACCCTCTGACTGGAGCCTCCGGAAATCATCAATCCCCCAATAAATCCGGTAACCCCAAAACAGGCAAAAAGTAAAATGGCTGTCAACCGAGTCATTTGAATCCCTCCGATATCTACATTCGTTAAAAAAAGTATTTCTATGACATCCTCCCAATCTATCTGTCGCTTGATTTTGATTCCAAAAAGCTGGTCTTGCCACTCCCGCTTCGATACTTTAATGAATATAGATTTTGGAATTTCTCCCTTTGAGACTTGATAGAAAAATGCAGCTAGCTTGGGAGTTTTTGCCGCCTCAAATAACTGAGCCAAGGGTAACAAATTTTTGTTTTTAACATTGGTATATTGCCAAATCAGAGTAATTTTTTCCAGAAAAATCTTCCATTCCGGGTATTGAGTCGCCTGGAAGGATAGGTTTTTTTGACCGTACACATTTCGGTGCATTAAACTCAAGTCATTTTCTAGCTTAGGATAGAGAGATGTGCGGTACTCCCTAGACCATAAGCCAATCGAAGAGCTGAAAAATAAACAGGCTTCCGGTAAAACGCTCGGATTATAGACCAGATTAGAAATAATAATACAGATTCCTCGCTGGATTTGTTTACGAATCGCCGTAAAATCATAAACTGTATTGGAGATTTCTTTGTCTATTTTTTTCTGTAACTCTAAAGATGCGACATAGTGAGTTTTGGAAGCCTTAGACTGATGCAGCCAGTTCAAGAAATCTGGTAAAAAGTTTGGGAGAACGATGGATTGTAGGGTATAGAGACGAACAATCTGATCGGTGTAGATTCCTTGCATCATGGCTGTCGTTGCACCTAACGCATCGGTCATCTCAAGCCACTCTGACTTAGAGGTTTCAGGAATTGCATATTCTAAAGAACTGATGAGGTCGAGGCTGACTTTCCCTCGCTGCATCATTCGTTTAAGAGCGGTTTTGGGAGGGAGCGTGGGTTCCGGTGGTGCGGGTTTGACATTCGCAGGGGGTTTCTCGGTTATAGCTGGATTCACCACTTCTTCGTCAATCAAAGACTCCTCGGGAGACGAGTTCTCGGTTGTAGCTGGAATCACCACGTCTTCGTCAAGGGAAGGGTCTTCGGTTTCCGGTTCACCAACAACCTCCTCGGAGATGTCAACTTCGGGAGGATTGGTAATGGACTGGGAGGGAGGCGGGGTTAGGGTGGATGGGTCGGCTTTTTGGAATGACGAACCGGCTTCAGGTTCGAGAATGAGGCCATAGAGTCGGGGAGGGAGTCTCACGACAGATAGGCGATCGACGACTGCTTTGGGAACGTAGCCTTGGGAAATTTGATAGAAAATTGCGGCGAGATGGGGTTGTTGGGTTCTCTCGAAGACAACGGCTAGGGGGTGATAGCGGGAGTCTAGGTTTGGCTCAGTTTCGTCATCCCAAAATCGATAGATGTCGGCTAATAGTTCTTGGAATAGGGGTGAGGAGACTGACTCAAAGCTGAAGTCTACGTCGGCGTAGGGGTTCATGTGTCGTAAGTACGATTTTAATTCCTCGGCGACCCAGGTTTGATAGGTATGGGACCAGAGACCCCAATCAGAGGTTAAGAGTTTGATGGCGGGATGGAGGAGTTCAGCTTGTTTATACACCAGTCGATAGAACAGAAATCTGACTCCAGATTCGAGTCGTTTTTTGAGGTTCGGGAAATGTTGCAGAACATCAGAGTCAACAAATCGGAGACTTCCTTGTAAGGTGATAGACATTTGATAGGCGTACTCGGGAGCGTCAGCTATCCAGAGGAGGAATTTTGTTAAAAATTTGGGAACCAGTAAGGCGTGTAGGGTACAGAGGTAAATTAGTTCTCTATTATAGGCGGGGTCTTCAAGTCCTAGGGTGAGTCCTAATTCGTCGGAGATGTCTCCCCATTCAGCTTGAGAGATGACAGAGACAGCATCTTCTAATAGGCTGATAGACGACCGAGTGATTGTCCCAGTGATAATGATGTCCTGAATGGTTTGTCTGGCGATGTCTCTCATCTTGGTCTGGGTCTTCCTTTTGAATCCAACTGTCCCATCTCGTTTGTCTATTGCTTTATTATTCAGGCGTTGCGGATGGGTTTAATTGCGCACTAATATCTCCTTGTAATTGCTGAATTGTTTCTCCTTCAGCATCAATAATTCCATCTGCTGGTAGTTCATTCCTCTCTTGGTAGGCTTTAACTGCTCTAATAAATATATCTCCATATTCTTTGTGTTCAAACATAGAGTCGTATTGAATTTGCCCATATTCAACAAGTTTTACCTCTTCACTATCCTCTTCCAATTCGCCGTTAGCTCCAGCATCGTCATCACTACTTTTGGTTAATACTTCTTTTAAAAAGTGAATGAAAACCCCCTCTTTCCTCAAATCTACAAATTCAGGCAAACCCGATCCCTGGGGGTTATCACGAAGAAAAGTATCGAGATTATCATCTAGGTTTTCTTGTAACTGCTCCAGAGCTGGTTTAGTTCGGTCGATATGATTTGCAAAAATTTCCCAAGATTCTATTTGAATCTGGTTTGCTGCAAACCGTCCCAGAGTTCTTCCAGTTTCTTGAGCTTGATCAGTCGACCGAGCAGAAATCACCGAACCCCCAACAGCACCAAGAACAAAAACCACTGCAAAGAGTAAAATAGCCGTTAGCCGATTCATATCAATTCCTCCGAGATTTACGTTTGCGAAAAAAACAATGTCAATGACATCCTCCAAATCCATTTGTCGCTTGATTCTAATTCCAAAAAGCTGGTCTTGCCACTCCCGGTTCGATACCTTAAAGAATAGAGATTTGTGAATTTCCCCCTTTGAGACTTGATAGAAGAATGCAGCTGGCTTGGGAGTTTTCGCTTCCTCAAACAACTGAGCCAAGGGTAAATACTCCTTTTTTTTAACATTGGAAAATTGCCAAATCGGAGTAAGTTGTCCCAGGAAGTTTTTCCATTCCGGGTATTCAGTCGCCTGGAAGGCTAGGTTTTTTTGACCATAAGTATGTCTGCGCATTAAATCTAAGTCATTTTCTAGCTTAGAATAAAGAGACTTGCGATACTGATTCGACCATAACCCGGTAGAAGACCCCAGGAGTAAACTGGCCGCATCGAGCATTTGGGGATTTTTAACTAAATGGGGGATGAGACTACAAATACCTCGCTCAAGATGTTCACTGATGTTAGGGAGTTTCTTCGGATTTTTGCCAACAATATTAAGAATGCCTGACTGAAATTTTAGGCTTTCTTGATAATAACTTTGTAACTGCTTGGGTTGATTGATCCATTGCAAGAAAGTTGGCAAAAAACTTGGAGTGATAATCGCTTTGAGTGTCAGAAGGTAAATAGTATTACTGCTATATAAAGGACCGTTCAGTGCCTGAGAGGCGCCTTGCTTATCTAGGAGTTTTGTCCAAAACTTCTCATCCAATTGGGGATTATTCAGAGCCTCTTCAAGGGTTTCAATATGGGAAAGTCTGACACGACCATTGATACAGGCTTTAATCGCCGTCTTAATCTTAGTGTCTCCTGGCATGGGGGGAGACGAAGCGGAACTGCGAACGATCGCCTGTCTTAAAATCCCCTCAGCTTTCGCATCCATGGGATAAATCGCCTGGAAATACTCCGGTCGTTCCAAAGCCGCCACATTATAGGCCCACGCCATTCCCCCAGAGGATTGTAACTCCTGAGTGAAGCGATTGAGAACTAAGGGGTTACAAGCAATCGTTGCCGGAATCACGATTGGCGTTTCCTCGCTCACCAGACTGCGAAAGTGCTCCTGGAGGGGAATGTCTTTGTGAACCCACGGGGTTCGATGAGGCTGACCGAGAATTTGGCTATCGAAGGGGTCAAAAACCCCAATCTGGCGTGTCATCATCCAGCGTAAAATCCCCTCAATCGCGCCAACGGTTGGGGTGAGAAAGTAGCGGTAGAGGGAGACGGGACGACCGCGATCGTCTTTTCCCCGCGTCACCACCGCCACCACCGACCACTGTTCCCCATAGCCGCTCACTTCCCGTCCCACCATCGCCGGACTGTCGCTACTGGCTCCCTCGGCTAACTTAAAAGCGCCATTGGAAATGGCCTCAGACACAGCGTTGGGAATTGGGTTCAGGGTTGAGTTCATAAAAACCCCAGTAAATCCCCCCGACTCCCAGCCGGATGCGGTGGGTTTCACGTCAATCCCGGTACTAAATTCGTGAATCTCTAGGGGAGACCCCTGAGGGAGAGCATGGTTAGAATGAGGGTTCATAGCGATCTCAGCAGAAAAACAACGGAACAAATAACCTTTCGCTGTCCGGGGAATGGGTTTAATCCCGGTCGAGTTCCCGGTGACGTTCTCCGGTACAAAGCCAGTAAATGGGGGAGACTAATCCAAAGGGTCGCCAGAGTTTCGGCTTTTTAATCACCGATGTGGTTCCATCGCGCGATCGCCGCAAGCGTTTCGAGTTGGGTTCAGGATAGCGTTTCCCCAAAATCCCAAACGCGGAAGTGGTGAAATAGTCCACCGAGCCATTTCCGCTGCGTGACCAAATCTCCAACTGGGAGGACAGTTGCGGAAAACGAGCCTTGGCCAATTTTTGCGGTTGATGTCGGTTCACCCACAACTCCGACTGTTCACATTTACTCAAGACCAACGCAATCCGTCGCCGCTGGAGGTCAATTTGGGAGCGATCGAGTTCCATCAAGAACTTCTCCATCCCCATCGCATAATCCCGGTCTTTGCGATGAGTGGTTCCATCGACGAGAAACAACAACCCCGTCGCCAAGCAACAGTCCTCTAAATAGTCTTCGAGTCGAGAATCGCCACTTTTATAGAGTAAATCGCTAAAAAACTCTCCCGCATAGTCCTTACAACTGACATTGAGTTGCACCGGCTTTCCCTCTCCCCGCAACCAGGAGAAGCGGTCTTTGAGACTAATACTGAGGGTATAGTCTTTGACCTCATCAATATCTGCATTCAGATCCGTGGGTTCGAGTTCTAACCCTTGTTCCAGGAGATCTCGCGCCTTCTCGACTAATTCTTGACTCTCCTCACCCACCGGGGTCACACTCTCGACGGGACTCTCAGCATTGGCGTTGGGCCAATAGGCTAAGGAGGCGAGATAGGCCGTTTTCCCCGAGGCGCGATCGCCAATAATTCTCAGAGTTGAATCCCCCGCTAACGGTTCACTAGGGGGAGCGTCCGCATCAGGAGAAGCATTTTTTTTGCGACGAAAAAAGTCCATAATACCAGGGAAAAAACACAAAAATAGAGTAGAAGTGGGGAGTTCCAGACCTAAGATCCATTAAGCCAACAGAGGGGTTCAATTAAGTTATAGGGTTTCCAAATAGGAGGATCTCGCAAAATTGAGGCCCGTCCATCACTTGCAAACGCATCCACCCGATTGGGTCTGGGGTTATATTTCCCTAACACCCCAAAGGTGGACATGGCGAAAAAGCGTAAGTTTTGCGGCGGAAGTCCGTTTTTCAGGGTTTTGAGGGTTTTTTTCAGGTAAACCCCAAATAGGTCAATTTCCGGGTCCAGTCGTCCGGGCCAGATTTCTCCCCGTTCACATTTACTCATGGCCACCGCTAAGCGGTAGTTTTGCAGGCGACCACGTTCGTCTATCATTTCCAAAAAGCGAGCCATGAGTTGACTATAGAAGCGATCGCTACTGCTTTCCCACTCCGTAAATAATAATAACCCACCGGTGACATCCGGCATCAAGCATTCATCGATAAACTCTTCGTGAATTGAATCCTCCTCGTTCGCGTCAATGATTTTCTCGAAAACCTCACCGGGATAATCCCGAACATTTAGTTGAATCGAAGCTTTCGGTTGCCAAAACTTCCGCTTCACTTCGATTACAAACGAGTAGTACGGCAGATCATCTACGGTGTCAATCCCATCTCCTAACCGGGTTGGCTCAACGGATAACCCTTCCTGAATTATATTCTCAGCATTTAGCTTCAACTCTTTTGAGTCTTCATTAACCGGAATAACTTCATAGATTGTTTTGGCATTGTTGTCTTTTTTTAAGTCAGAAAAATGACTCAGTCCCGCCAAGTAAGTTGTTTTACCTGAAGCGCGTGGTCCAATGATGCAGATGTTACCCATGTGTTGTAATCCGTAAATTTAGGAGAGAAACGTTAGACAAACTAGGTATCTTCTTTAAGGAAAGTTCCCAAATAAATCCAAGGAAGTTCTAACAAGTCCCGATTATAAATACTTGTGATAAAACATTTAACCGATACCCCCGAAGCACGCTGATTTAATTGAGCAATATGACTGCGAACCGGACGAAAAAAGCGTTTAAACACGTAGTCATTGCGTTGCATCCAGTTCATGCGGGAGCCTTGCGGTTTGTAGGCGAGGGTCTGAGCTTCTCGCTTGAGATTCACGCCTTGGAGAAGATCCGCTTTATTGAGACACAAGGCAATATGTTTAATGTGAGAACAGTCATGCTTAAAAAATTCCACCCAGCGATCGAACCGTCGCACCCATTGAGTTTGGGTGACAAAATCATCCAAGTTAATCCCTTCCTCGTGGCGAACGATTTCCCGATAGGGTGGAACCACCAGCAAAACACCTTGACAACCTTGAGCCACCTTGACAAACTGATTCCATTGGTCAGAATTGGTTTGTTGCCAACTGGCTCGCCAAATTTCTCCTGGTGTATCAATCCACTCCGTGTAAATGGTTTTACGGCGAGTGGGAACGACGACTTCGATTTCTAGGGAGCGGTCATGGGTTGATTGATCCGATTCAGTAGGTCGAGTTCTCCCCTCCTGGTCATCATACAAGAGAGCTTTCAGTTGGTCATAGTCCGGTGAGAGAACCTTGACAAACTGACTGTTGGGATTCGCGAGTTCCATGGCCAGAGAGGTTTTCCCCGTTTCGCGATCGCCGATATAGATTACACTCATCTCCCCAATTATCCTGACAATAAATCCAGGCTGGAACGGTCAAGGATTAGTGCCGAGTCAAGCCCCCTAACTACATTGCCCTAGATCGTTAGTTTTGAGTATCCGTGAAAGTACGCAATTCAGACGACCTCTTGAGTTCTCTGGGGGATGATAGACGAAGCCAGAACACCGTGAACTCAGGTTACCGCAATAGATTGGCTTCATTCGTCAAGGGTGATGTTATTTAACAAAGTTTTAAGTAAGTTCATCAAAACTTTAGTTTTCTATAAGAAAAAGACCTGCACGTTCAAACCCCCATTTAAACCTATCGTTTTTTACAGCCGTGTTTTACGGAGTTCGCAACAAAATGTAACATTATCACCCAAAATTCAACGGGTCCACATCCACCGCCAAACGAACCTTCGGCGGACAGACCTCTCGCAACCGCTGTAACTGACCCTGCAACTCCACCCGGTCTTGACTGGGGAACTT
>SMDP01000017.1:25884-34885 GCA_012911965.1 Geitlerinema sp. P-1104 | reverse complement strand
CGTCTGGAAATAGAAGTCTTACAGCGTGAAAAACTCGATCTTGAGATTATGGTCGAGAATATCACTGAACACGCCGATGCCATTGAAGTGGAGTTGCGGGCGCGTAATCAAGATGTACAAGAGTTAAATGAGAGATTAGCCCTCGCCAATAAGGAACTCGAACAGCTCGCCAGTGTCGATGGCTTAACGGGAATTGCCAATCGGCGACGCTTTGACATGACCTTAGAGCGAGAATGGCAACGACTGACCCGAGATAAAAAGCCGTTTTCCCTGATTTTGGGAGATATTGACTACTTCAAACGCTACAACGACACCTACGGCCATCAAGCCGGAGATGAGTGTTTACAAAAAGTCTGCCAAGCCTGTCATGACTGTGCCAAACGGGCCAGTGACCTAGCGGCCCGCTACGGGGGCGAGGAGATTGCCATTATCCTACCCGATACTGACTCCATTGGAGCCATGTACATTGCTCAAGAGATTCGCCAGCGAATTCGCCAACTCAAGATTAAACACGACGCTTCACCCATTGGTAATCTCATTAGTATGAGTCTCGGAGTTGCCACAATCGTTCCCCAAACCCAACTCAAAGCCAATGTGCTGATTAACCAAGCCGATATGGCCCTCTATCGTGCCAAGCAGAATGGACGCAACCGGATCGTTCTGTTTCACAAAAGCCTCTGAAACCTTGGCCAAGAGGGGGTGACCGCCGTTAGACTTGGGCCGGATTCGCCACCACCTCTTGGAATTGAATACTATCCTCTCGTGGGTCAGCATAGGTCACCCGAACCCGAAACCGCTCTCCGAGTTCCATGGGCCGGGGGAAACGCCAGACGAACTCAATGCCAATTTCTTCGAGTAGCAGAGAGCCTAAGTTATCATCCGGGCGAATCCAGCGTAACATCAGAGCTTGCCAGGTTTCGTCACCATGACGGCGTAGATATTCAATGGCCCAATAGCGACAGGTTTGTCGTTCCACTAAAACCGCTTCTTTAGCAGATACCATCACACTCATCATCAGCTGCTGCACCTGCTCACTGGAGAAGGGTTGAGTGTCTCCTCGCAGATGTGCTTTGAGTTGGAAGTGGGTGAGTAAATCTGTATAGCGACGGATGGGGGAGGTGACTTGAGTATAGGTATCTAAGCCCAAACTGGCGTGACGATTGGGAAAGACACTCATCTCGCTACGGGGCATACATTTACGAATGGCACAGGCGCGAACGGGGCCAGCGGGAAGTTGCATTAATTCCTCTTCTGGGGGCAGTTCGGGCTGGGATTGATGGCGGAAGGGAATGGCCAGATTATGTTCTTGAGCGTAGCGGGCGGCGACTTCTCCGGCGAGGATCATCATTTCGGCCACCAACTGACGGGAGGCGGAGTTATCTAAGACCTCAATGATAACTTCATCATCTTTGACTTTGATGGCTGATTCGGGCATATCGATAAAAATCGAGCCTTGAGACTGTCGCCAGCGATGACGAGTTTTGGCCCACTCAGCAATGGCGATAATTTCGGGTTCGGCCCGAACTCCCAATTCCAGCATTTCATCGACATCATCGTAGGTGAGTCGGTAGGTGGGTTTGACAAGGCTGGGATGGATGCTGAACTCCTCGACGCTTCCGTCGGGGTTGAGGATAATGCTGAAGCTGAGGGCGCAACAGGTCTGCCCAGAGTTTAGGCTCATGGGGCCGGTGGCCAGTTCTGGGGGTAACATGGGGGTCATCCCCGTGGGCAGATAGACGGTGGTGCAGCGGCGGCGAGCTTCTAAGTCCAGTTCATCGCCGGGGGTGAGCCAACGGGTGGGATCGGCAATGTGAACCCAGAGTCGTTGGCGATCGCCGTCGAGAAATTCTAAACTCAGGCCATCATCAATTTCCTGGGTGCTAGCATCGTCAATGGTGTAAACCTTCAGGTGAGTTAAGTCCAGGCGGTTCGGCTCCGTATCCGGTGGACAGTTGGTTAGACAGCGTTGGGCCACATCGAGAACCTTGCTAGAGAAGTGCGTGGGAATCTGAGTGCGCCGCAAAAATAGGTTTTCATGGGGAGTCCACAGCCCCAGATCCACCAGTAAGGCGAAGGCCCCCGGATGGCTCAGGGGGCGGTTGAGGGCGCTGAGTACGTCATGAGCGGCACTGCGTCCTGGAGCTTCGTCTCCTAAGGTGGCATAGCGTTCTAGAGCCTCTAGGTGAGGGCGATCGCCCCCCTCCCAGTCCACGGCGGTTCCCGTTAGAGCCTCTTGGACTCGTTCTAAGAAGGTTTCCCAGGCCTGCTGACGCTGAGCCTCAGCTTCGAGTTGATGCTTCAGTTCTGCAACTTGGGTAGCGGGGCGAGGTTCGTAGCGATCGCCCTTCTGTTTGAAATAAATTTTATCTTCGGACAGGAGCCGATGGGCGGCGTAACATTGAGCCGGGGTGGAGTCACTAAAGAGTAACAGCGCCAAGTCTGGGGGGGCGACTGATTCTCCATCTTCTGAGAGCAATTCCCAAGCCACCTCTAAACTCGATGGATCGAGGTAACTGCTCACCTCCGACTGAAACGGGCCCAAGTCCGAGGGCTGGTATGATTGCCCATCGAGGCAATAGGACATCTGTTTTGGCGATAGGGTTCGAGTTTGGCCCTGCTCATCAATGACCACCCAGTTTTTCTTGCCTTCTGGACGGTCTAGAACGGCTAGCCGCCGCTCACCCTGTAATCGAAATTCGATAAGATTTCCTTTCTCCACCAGCCCTTAAACTCTCTTACATCGAACGCCTTGGCGCTTGGTCGGGTCACCCTATCCTGAGGTGACGAACTACTGATAGCCGACACCTCCAAGTGGGGAGAGTGTCGGTCGTTTCAGCTTTGTCTGACATTCTGGTTGCGGATTACGTTCAACCGAGTCTTGAAAAAATTGACCTTAGCCTTCTCGGTTTAGGAAGGGTAACAGTGCCAATATTCTAGCGCGTTTGATGGCCTTCGTCAGGTCTCGCTGTTGGCGAGAGGTTAAGCCTGTGATCCGGCGCGGTAGGATTTTCCCCCGCTCGGTGATGAACTTACGCAGTAGTTCTACATCTTTGTAGTCAATGGGATCTCCCGGCTTAATCGGGGAGATACGACGACGATAAAATCCTGCCATGAATTTTGGTTACTCCTATAACAAGGCAATTGACGATGGACACAACACTCAGAGGACATCTGAGGTGTTATTTGGTTTCTTTGTGAACGGTATGTTTGTTGCAATGGGTGCAGAACTTCTTGAGTTCCATCCGTCCAGTGGTGTTGCGGCGGTTTTTCTGGGTCGTGTATCGGGACACGCCGTTAGACCGCTTGTCAGGGTTGGTGCGACACTCAGTACATTCGAGGGTCACAACAATGCGAACGCCCTTAGCCATAGTTGTACTCGGTTGGTTATACTCGCTGTTGGATCGAAGATATCTGAATTTTTGAGAAATTCAGACACGATCAACTATTGTTTCACATTTCGGCTGATTAGAGCAACCCATTTTTTGACTTTTAGATCCAGAGAATAGCCGCGACGGGTGGCCACGACACGGGTTTGGCTGACACGATCATGGAAGGCGGAGGGGTCAACTGGATCAAACCAGGCCACTCCCACATCCACCCCCAGGGGGAGCAGCAGAATCAGATAGAAGGCATTGCGGGTTCCCAGATTGAAAAATCCCAGCAGGGCCAGAAACACGGCGAGCCCAGAGATCCCTTCTCGCTTGGCCAGATCTTGCCAGAGGGGAGTGCGATTGTCGCGATCGCTCACCACCCGCATATCGAAGGCCCAGCGTCCGGGACTTTGACCAAAATAGGAACTCGGCACAATCACCCGCATGGAAAACCAGGTTAGGGCAAACACGAGCAATCGCGGCCCTACGGTTGGGCCGCCAATTAAGGTAGCCAAGATCCAGGCGATCGCACTGTCGAAGCCAAAAGCGCAACCCCGTCGCCAGAGGGGAACACGAGGAGCGCGGAAGTAGAGAGGATTATCATCCATCGAGACTACAGGTAAAACAAGGCCTTGGACATCTTTTTTCTATGGTACGAGCTTTTGAGTCGGATGGTCGATCAGACTCGTCCATCTCCCTACTCCGAACGGTTGAGTTCTTCGACTAGAACCGCCAGACGGCTCGGATCGGGGGCTGCCGCGCCGACTACCGCTTGAAAATGACCACACTTGTCTGATGATTGGAAATAATTCATGTCCTGGGTTAAAACTCGATACGCTAATGCCTCAACACATTTTTTTTCTAGGTCTTGCCAGTCTTGAGAAACCAAATGATGAACTGGTGTTCTAAAACCCTTAATGGGCTGATAATTTTCATTTAGTAAACAACCTCCTTTAAAACACATTTTTAAGAACTCAGAGATTTTGGAATTCGAAACATTACCGTTGAAATCAGCATGTAAATCATTTTTTATCTCAGACGCTGTCTGTGGCTTTAATTGAGAAGACACCCGTTCAATCAGTTTTTGTATCAATTGGATTCGGTATTCAGGTAAGGGTCGAAGACCAGTAGTATTAAAGAAAGATTGAAGGTTCTCTTGGCTGTTCAAACCATAATCTCGGGCGGACTCTTGGACGTCTTGACCCGATGAAAAGACCCCAGGCGTTGAGGTGATCCGGGGTAGGGGTTGACCCCCATCAAACACCTGGAGACTATTTTCAATTGCATGTGGGACCTCATCTGGAGTTAAAACCTGAACATTATGAATATCAGTTAAAATCTGTGCTTGCTCTGGTGGTAAGTCTAAAACAACCAGAAGCATTTGTTGTGGGGTCAGGTGAAAGAATCTAGCAAGTCGTGAGTATTTAGAAATAAATTCCTCACAGTTTGCAACCTTGCATTCAATCCACAGAGGTTTGTCTTTAATAAAAAACAATAAGTCAATTTCAGATTTACTACCATCTTCACGCTTGATGATAGTATTCATCAATGCTTCATGATCTAAACTTTTTTGCTCAAAAATCTCTGTGACTACCTGATAGACATATCGCTCTAACCATTCTCCTGTCAGAAATTGAGTCCCATTACTATCTAGAGTCCGCATATTGGCGATTTTTTGACGATTATTGTAGTTATATCTCAGAAACCCTAAATTTCTTAATCTTGAGCCGAGATTTGTGACTGCACTGATTTTCTGTTCAACTTCTCCAGTCAAATGCACTTGAAACCCAAAATTATCACGAGACAAACTCTGACGAATTTTATGAATAACATCTCTCAAGTACCGATAATTTGAACCCATAAAAAATGCTGTTTTATCCAAAGTATCATCAGCCTTGTGTCCTGAATAAGAACTGATAAGTTCAGCTTTATTTGATTTTAGCCATTGGTGGATACCAGGAGAAGCATGACTACTAGAGGATTCTTGCTGAGTAATATCTTCACTCACACAATCTAATTTAAGACCGAGTTTATTCAGTTTTTCTAGGCAGATATTTAATTCCTGCTCAACTCGATTTACCTTATTTTTAAAACGATTCTCTTCTGCCTGTATAGCGTGAATCTGACCTTTCAGTTCATCAATATGATTATTGTGTCGATGCTCTAGCTTCCTCACCCTCTCAGATAGTGAGTGAAGCTCACTTATTAACTCACGCAGATTTTGAGGATTGTAATTCTTCTGGTGATCTAAACTAGATTTAGGATCAAGTCGGGTCACCTGCAACAGCAAAATCCCTAATGAGCCGCCAGCCAAGAGTCCCATCAAGGCGCCGAGGTGAGGAACATCAGAGGTGATCAGAAAACCCAAAAGACAGAGACTAAAACTTAGAAGGGCAATGGCAACATAGGGTAAATAACGATTTGTCATGATTCTTAACAATGAAAAACCAACTAAAAACGTAAGAAAATTGTTGTTTATTATAACCAACCTGGTCAAATTGCAACAAGGTCAGATGCTCAGTCGGGTGAGGCGACCAGAACATCAGAGCGATCGCCCCTAGCCTTAGACTCGTGAAAGTCCTGATTAAGTTCCTCATGCACATAGATGGTCAAGCCATCAACCCTGTGATGGCCAGCAGCACCGTAAAAACCTTCCGAGTCAAGAGAAAAACGATAGTATTTAGATTGACATCCTCACCGCCCTGGAAGGACGGTGATTCCCAAACCTCACGATTTGGGTTCCTGTTTCTTCCCCTTACGGGTTTTTCGCAGTTGCTCTCTAGAACAATGTCCTTCAAGTCTTACACTCGCTCCACAGGCTGTAACGGTGTGTCCCACCGCCAAAAGGTTTCGTGCAGCGTTGATGTCGCGATCGTGAACCGTCCCACATTTAGGACAAGTCCACTCTCTGACATCCAACGGCATCGAATTGACTTTGTGTCCACAACTCGAACACAACTTACTGCTCGGAAACCATTGATCTACCTTGACGAGAGTTCGTCCGTACCACTGGCATTTATAGTCCAGTTGACTAACAAACTCCCCCCACGCACAATCGGAGATATGCTTGGCGAGTTTTCGATTTCTCACCATTCCCTTCACCGACAAGTCTTCCACCACGAGGGTTTGGTTTTCACGCACCAGGCGGGTTGTCAGCTTGTGCAGGTAGTCGCTCCTCGAATCGCGGATTTCTTCGTGAATCTTGGCAACTTTACGACGCGCCTTCTCTCGATTCCGCGAACCCTTCATCTTATGAGACCGGGATTTCTGAGCGCGTCGAAGTCGTCTGTAGTGCTTCGTCAGATGGCGGGGATTCTCCACCTTCTCACCATCGCTGGTGATGGCGAGATGGGCGATTCCCAAATCGACGCCGACACGGTTCTCGGACTGGGGAAGCGGCTTGATGGTGTTGTCGTCTACCAAGATGGAGATGTACCAACGTCCCGAGGGTTCGAGTCGCACCGTGACGGTCGAGGGTTCTACTCCTTTGGGGAGTTGGCGACTCCACCGGATATTGAGCGGTTCTTGGCATTTCGCCAAATACAGAGAACCGCCTCGCCAACGAAACGCCGATCTGGTGAATTCGGCGCTCCCTCCATTCCGTTTCTTTTTAAAACGGGGATACTTGGCACGTCCGGCGAAAAAGTTGGAATATCCCTGATCGAGATGGCGCAGTCCTTGTTGAAGCGGGACGCAACTCACTTCCCCAAGAAACGGCAACTCCTCTTCTTGCTTCCACTGCGTCAATATCTTCGAGGTTTCGCGATATCCTACCTTCTCCTGTCGCTCTTTCCACGCCTGCGATCTCGCCTCCAACGCTTTGTTGTAGACGAGTCGCACGCACCCCACTGTCCGACGCAAGAGGGACTCTTGCTCGGGAGTGGGATAGAAGCGATATCGGAAAGCTCGAAGTGCCATCTAGACAGTTTAGACACTAATGCCAGTGTACTTTAAAGCCGCCCTAGAAGGGCGGGGTTTCAAACCCAAATTTTTCGATGAAAGCATGGTAGCTAAGACGGACATCTCAATGTCGTTGCAACCTGTCCTTGACCTGAGTGCTCACACCCCTCACTGGGGTGACATAGATAGACTCAGGATCGATTACGACTGTGATCAAGCTTAAAACCCATGTCAGACCAATGAGGATAGTCTTTGCCTTGAACCCACTCAAAAGACTGCCAAAGAACCTGACCTACCAGATTCTGGCCCTGGTCAGCTTATATGTTCTCTCCTATTGGGTCATTAGAGCGATCGCCCTAATGGACCTACAAATTGCCCTGATCGGAGTTCCCCCAGGCTTGGGACTAGCCGCATTACTGTTAGGGAGACCGCAACTCGGCCTTGGCGTGCTGTTGGGCGCATTCCTCGGCCCCTATCTTCAGGGACTATCACCGCTGTTGAGTCTGTTTTGGGCCATCGCTCAAGGCTTACAAGTCTCCTTAGCTACTTTCCTCTTGAGGCGATCGCACTTTCGTCCCTCCTTAGAACGCTTGAAAGATGTCGCCCTACTCCTCCTGTTTGGCTGCATCGTCGGTGCTTTGGTGAGTAGTCCCATTGAAGCAGCCATCCTCCAGTATCTGCGGCCCAATAGTCTCGCCGATTCCTCCTTCATCAATACCTGGTGGCTTGTAGCCCTGAGCAAAATCAGCGGTATCGCCACCGTGACCCCCCTGTGCTTGGCCCTGTGCGATCGCAGCTATGACTTACCCCGAGAAGCACTGCGGGCGCGATCGCTCAAACGCTATCTGGAAATTATTGGACTCCTCACCGCCTCCATCGCCATTGGTTGGTTCGTCTTTTGTTCTCGCAGTCGGGCCCATAGTTACGAAGTTCCCCTAGAATATCTACCCTTTCCCATCCTCATGTGGACGGCCCTGCGTTTTGGCAAACGAGGAACCGTCTCCATCAACGCAATTATTGCCGCCATGGCCGTTTGGGGAATTCTGCGCAACAGTGGGCCCTTTTTGATCCAAGCACGAACCCTCACCCAAGCCATCTTATCCCTGCAAGCCTTTATTGCAGTGGTCTCCATCGCCTCCCTGATCCTAGCCACCGCCCTAGCCGCCCAGCAACGAGCTGAAGCCTCCTTTAAACGCAGCCAAGTGCGGCTGCAAAATGCCCAACGAATCACCCAACTCGGAAACTGGGACTTAGACCTCGCTCACGGGGAAAGCCATTGGTCCAAAGAAATGTCCGACATTTTCCGCTGTCAACTGCCTCCCCATCCCAACCGTGATTTTTTAGAATCCTTTCTACATCCCGACGATAAACCCCTGGTTACCCAAGCCTACCAAGCCCTCTTAGAGCAGCAAAAACCATTCTCCTTAGACTATCGGATTCTACGCAGTGATGGCGTAGAACGCTGGGTTCGTGAACGAGCGGCGATCGCCGAAAATTATGCGATCGGAACCTTGCAAGATGTCACCGAACTCCAACGTTGGTCTGAACTCAAAGACGCCAAAGAAGCCGCCGAAGCCGCCAATCGTGCCAAAAGCACCTTCCTGGCCAATATGAGCCATGAATTGCGCACTCCCCTCAATGCCATCATTGGTTACAGTGAACTCTTAGAAGAAGAAGTCAGCGACCTAGACAATCCAGAAATGCTCCAAGATATTCGTCGCATTCATAGC
>SMDP01000017.1:0-25314 GCA_012911965.1 Geitlerinema sp. P-1104 | reverse complement strand
CCCCTAGGGCAACCACAAGGGTGTGCCCCTACGTCTTTTCTAGGGCAACCACAAGGGTGTGCCCCTACGTCTTTTCTCTTGCCTCTTGCCTCCCCCCCTATTCCCTGTTCCCTGTTCCCTGTTCCCTTCTCCCAAACACAAACACCTCATACTGCTGATAACGCACCTCAAACTGAGGATCTCGCAAAAAATGGAGAACCAGCCCCCTCGCCAACTCCTCCGTCGCCTTCCAAGGATAACGAGTGTTGAGAACCACATACTCCGGTTGGTCCAAATCAAGCGGTAAAGGACTCGGATGGCCCAACAACAACAACGTTTGCCGATGAGTCAAATGGGGGGCTAGATAATTATCCGTCAACACCGCCGCCTCTGGAGGAACCAGGGCGATCGCCTCCCGTGTCGCCTGCCAAGTCTCCAATCCCTCAAACCCCCGTAACAACTTATTGGGATTCCCCAAAACCAACAGAGCCGTCAACGACCAGACCATCATGCCGCGATTGCCCAAATGCCGCCATAATCCTCCCTGCACCGCCAGAGTATCCACCACCGCCACAAACAAAAACGGCAACAGAGGCACCGCATATTGATGTTCCAGAGTCCGCTGTAGAGGATGTTCCGCCAACAGATTTAAGCCCAACGTCGGCAATAACCCCAAAAACGGGGCCAACTGCCGCCAAGAGAGTCCCCAGACAATCGGCAACAGAACCAATCCCACATAGACAAAACTCTCACCCGAAAACAGCTTGCCCCAAAACAACTGGGGTTGTCTCACCAAATTCAGCAAAATCTCCCCCAGAGACTCTCCCAAATAGTCATAGCGAAACAGGGCCTCCACCCCATCCGGCCGAAAATGAGGAATCACCACCTGAGTCACCACCACAAACCAAACACCGCCCAACCCCAAGGCCAACCCCCCATAGCGAGGGCGTTTCTCAAACAGCAATAACCACAATCCCATCGCCGCCACCGTCAGGGACAACACCGCCTTACAACCCAAGACAAACAGCAACAACCCCGTAAAGCCCAACAGCGTCCCCCCCGCCCGGGCCAGCCAAATCGCCGCCAACAGGGCCGGAACCGCCATCACCTCCGGGTGAAAGTCAAAGAGATTGACATTAAACACCAAGGGATAACACCAAAACGCCAAGGCCAACCCCCTCCCTGTCGCCAGCGTCATCCCCTGCTGACGCGCCAACGCCGCCACCATCACCCCCCCTAACGCCAAAGCCAGAGCCTGAATGGCCAACAACCAATGGACATCGGGCCAAAGACGATAGAACCCCGCCAGCAGATAGAGACTATAATCCCCATGACCCCCCAGGACATGATGACCCCAAAAGGAAATAATCGGAGGTTGGCCGCGACTGATTAAATACAGGGCTTGGTCAAAAAACCCCAAATCCATGGCCGTTGATTTAAACAAACCATGACGGAGGCTACTACAGACAAACAGAGCCAAGGCCACCCAGGCCGCATCCCACAGCAGCCGCTTCCCCAGATAGTGGCGTATCCGACTAATTCCCAACATCCGAAATCTCCCCATACCGGGCTGCGCGTTCTTGAAACTCACCTAACTCATATCCCATCAAGGTGACGCGAATCCGAGGCTGAAACAAGCTGGTATTCAGGGTTGAAAACTTAAAACTATAGGTTCGCGGCGGTAACTGGCCCTGAAATAACTCAAACGCCTCCCCATCATGTCGGGGTAGATGACTCAGCCAAACTCCCCCCTCCGCATTGGCCACCAAAATGCGATAGGTGCGTTCCTCTCCCGCCAGATCTCGAACCGTGATTGTAACCGGGGGAACTCGAAATAGGGATTTAGCCAGCCGCCCCCAAAAGGAATGTTCAATCTCAATCGAGGCCCGCACCAACTCCCCATCTTCGGGGGTAATCTGAGCAAAATCATCCCAAACCACGGATAACTCCCGCTGTGACTGTGGCGGGCCACAGCGAGACTGGGGTAGGGGTTCCAAGAGCATCACATTGGGCAGGGCCGGCAATTGCACCAATTCGGGAACTTGAGGGGAGATGCCATAGTGACAGATATAGTGAAAGGCTGTGGCTGGGGCATCGAAAAAGGGATGTCGGGCATCGACGGTATGGAAGTTATATAAGAGAACATCCCGTGGTTCGTTGGCGAGGCTGTCTCGGTTGGCATTGTCTAAATAGGGGGTATAGGCGGCCTGGGATTGAAAGACGGGACGGGGTTTCCAGTTGAGTCCATTGGCCGCCACCATGGAGGTTTCTCGGGGAATAATATCGACCGATCGCGACCCAATGACCTCTCGCACTTCTGGGGGGAGCGTCACGGCTTGTAAGTTGTCCTCACTTTGGGCCAGTAAATCGGCTTTGAGGTTGGAGGGATGCCAGAAATAGCTAAATTTCTCGGCGACCACGGCTGGGGTGAGGGGACGTAGCAGGTTGGTGTGATAGTAGTCGGAGAAGAAGTTGGTGTAGTAGTGATGGAATCCTAGACAGAGAATTAAACTATACAGATGAAATCCATAGGCGAACTTTTGCCAAAATCCGGGGCGAATTTGGACTGTGCAAAGGGCAACAATTAGGGGCATACTAAAGACAAAGCGTAGGCCGTGGGCCCCTTGCCGAACAAAGCCATGTTTGAAGGTTAGGAGAATCAGCAGCACCATGGCCGCTGAGAAGCTAGGATTACCATCTTTGGCCACGAGTAGCAGCAGCCAAAGTAGTCCCAGGAGTTCCAAGAATACGAAGGCTAATTCCGTGGATGAGCCGATATAACTCATGCCCCCGGAATAGCCGGCGGTAATGTGGGAGTAGCCTTCTAGGTAGTCAAGGAGGGAGGGAGACGAGAGGAGAATAATGGCCGTTAAACTGAGTCCGTAAAGAATCCGAGGGGTGAATTGGCAAATCGGCGTTAAGTGGGGATGGGATTTGAGGAGTTTGGGTAGAACTGCGACGGCGATGAGGACGGAAATAATTAGGGCAAGCAGGAGGTTGAGCCAGTTATTGAGGTTTTCGACTCGTAAGAAGAGAAAGGCGGTGCTGGCGGTTGCCAGTTGGGAGTCTAATAGGAGTAAGATATTTTTGCGAATGCCGAGGCGGCTGCGGAATCCTAGTAAGACTTGAATGGCAAAAAAGATGAAGAGGGAGGCGGAGGCTTGTAAGCCCATGGAGACTTTACTGTGGAGCAAAAAGCCTCCCACTGCACCGATGCCTATCGCCCAGTAGTGGGCGTGTTTTCCTTGCCAAATTTCTCGGAATGACAGAAGAATAACGATAATATAGAGGGTTTGATATTCGGTTTGTAGGGCTTCGTAAAAGTCGGAAATAAAATAGGGGAAACTGACACTGATGGCGATCGCCAGTTGTTCTAGGGCTGTTTTTGATTTAATAATTCGCCAAATGGTTACCGCAAAGAGTAAGCCATGAACCAGGGTTTTAAAGATAAAAATATCCCAAAAGTTTCCCTCTAACACGGCTCCTCGGACTAAATAGCCAAAGGCACCATAGGTAAAGATAATATCTTTGCCAAAAATGACATTATTTTCAGCAAGTTGGCTAATGCCATATTTCCAGGAGGGATCTAAGCCAATGCCAATCGGGCGCGGAATGGGGAGAAAGGCAAAGAAAAGATAAAGGGTTATGAGGCTACAGGCAACCTGAATGATGCGCTGGGGATGGATTGTAATTGAAATGGGTTTCATCAGGATATTCTTGCCATTCCGCGTAAGTTGAGACCGTTTCTGAGGCTGAGGGTTGCCCCTCTCGCCAACGCTGCTGTCCAGCCTGTATTCCTATGACGATTAACAGCCAGAGGGCGGGTAATAGGGGGCGCAGATAGCGATCGCCCGCTCCCACAGACCAACTGGTCACATCAATATAGGCCACCAGCAGCAAGCGCACGAGAATACACAATAGCAGGATTGCCGCCAGAATGAGCAACTTGGGATTAGGACGGCTTAAACTCCAAATCCAGCCCAGAAGTCCTAATCCCAAACAAACGGGAAATAGCAGTTGATACAGCCGAGATATGCCGCGAATCAGGACATCTTTGGCTTGATTGATGGGTTCTGAGCGAGCTTGAAAAAAATCGGCCGCTTCTCGGGTGATTTGCTGATAATACTGCTCTCGTAAGGCAATGTCTTCTATCCCGGAATCGAGCCGTAGCACCAGGGAACTGCGGGTTAGCTGATGAGCTAAGCGGGCGCTACTGCTCAACCAAGGTCCAATGATATCGCCAGAGAGGGAGGGAATGAAACTGGCCCGTCCCTGCGGTTGACAGTCTAACCAGCCCCGTTCACAGGCCCCGTTTACCTCCCGCGCAATTTGCCAGTAAAAGGCTTCGGTTTCCGCCACCGATTGATAGAATCCTTGGGCTTCGACCGCATCTCGTACGGCCCAAAAAAAGATGCCCGCCGCATAATCCTCACAGACACCTAAGCCACAGGAGGCGGCTCGCCAGCCCTCATCCTCGGCAATTTCTAGATCCTCTTTGAGGCGGCGAAAACTGGGACTGATGCCATAAATCTGCCGCCGCGTTGCTTCAGGAACGGCAATTTGTCGGCGATGCTGCTCGGGAGAAACCCGCTGCAAACTGCTATAGGCGGCGGTCAGTCCCGGAGTTTTCAGGTCATAGGTGTTATAGAGTCCGTAGTTGAGGTAGTTACTCCAGGCTAGGGCTGAGGTGATTAGGATGACTGGAGCGAGGCTGAGGAGGGGTCCAGCGGCAAAATCAATGAAACGGGTTCGAGAGCGAAAACAAGCCTGTTTACGAGCGATATAGAGGTAGCAGAGGCTTAATGGGGGCAAGATCGAGATCCCCTCCGGTCGCGTATTCCAGAACAGGGCCAGCAGTAGCCCCAGAATCAGGGAATGGAGCAGAAAGCGTCGGCGATGATGACAGTCTTTGAGGAGGTTCAGACAGCTCCCTAAGAGGGCGGCGGTGAGGGGAAGATAGATGACTTCCTGGAGGGTTTGCCGGTTCCAGTGGAAGGAGAAGGGCGCGAGGCTGTAGAGGCTCAGGAAGACAAGGGTGAGCGTTGGGGCTTGCAGCCAACGCTGGAGGCTGAACCCGAGAAAGACCCCGGCGGCGAGATAGAACAGTTCTTGGGAGAAGCGTAGGGGAATCCCTAGATGGTAACTGGCGAGGATGAAGGCGGGATATCCTGGCTGACGGGCTAAGACGAGACCATCGTAGGGAACATCCCCCTGGAGTAACTGGCTGGCGCGAATGATATAGCGGAGGTTGTCGTGGTAGGCCAGGGAGGCATGAATGGGTAAGTGGGCGATCGCCCAGAGCTTAAATAGCACTAGGGCGATCGCCCCCCAAATCGTAGGGACGAAAAATTTTTCGCTCCTACTTGTCTCCCGAGCAATCCGCCCCACTTTAGCGCAGATGTTCCAGGGTGCGGGCACTTCCGGTAAAGCGATCGAGGAACAAACTCATCACCGTCCGCTCACGGACTTTGATGCTAGCTTCTACCGCCATCCCCGATTGCAGGGGAACTCGCATATCGGAGTTAGGCAGGTCGAAATGTTGGTCTTCTAACTCAATGGTGACCGGGAAGGCATAGAACGGACGGTTTTGGGTGGGTTCCAAGACATCCTGACCAATTGAGGTCAAAGTTCCGGGAATTGTGCCAAATTCCATGGCCGGGAAGGCGTTAATCTGGACTTCTACCTCCATGCCCGTGGTGATAAAGCCAATATCGTTGTTGGTGACAAAGACGTTGGCGATTAATCGGGTGTTGGGAACAATGGTGATGACCGGTTCCGTGGTGTTGAGGACGAAGCCAGAACTGCCCGTTTCCTCGTTTTGACCGAAGTTGGGCAGCACTTCAAAGACGACCCCATCAATGGGCGATCGCAACTCCGTAAAGCGCAACTCCTGTTCAGCCGCCGCTAACTGACTGGTTAACTGGGTGTCTTGCCGTTGATTTTCGGAAATGGCTTGATACGCCTCCCGTTCCGAGCTGGCTCGAACTGTCCGCAAGCGGGCCTGCGCTTCATTGATCCCTTCCCGCAGGCGGTCTAACTCTCCGCGAAGGCGATCCTGTTCCGCTCGTCGGGCTAATAAATCCGATTGTAAGCCTTCAATCTCCGACTCCCGTTGCCGCTGGGTATCCCGAATCTGAGTAATTTGGGACTGTCGGGCCAAGATATCATCCTGGGCGCTGGAAACTTCCTGTTCCCGGTTCATCACCTGCTGGCGTTGGCGGGTGACTTGCAGACGAGCAATTCCCCCATCTTCGAGGAGTGGCTCTAAATCCGCCAGAATATTGCGGTCTTCTTCTAAGACTGAGCGCGAGCGTTCTAAACGTTGTCGCGACTCCCGCAGGCGGTCTTCAGCCGTCGCTAACTGTTGGAGATCGGAGTTACGTCCGTCCTCAGCAATCCGCAGGCGATTTTGCAGACTGGAAATCTGGGCATCCAGGGCAATAATCTGGCCTTGAGTTTGAGTTAGTTGAGACTCGAATTGGCGAATTTGGCTATTGGTGGCATCTTCTTGGGAGGCCAATTCCGCACGGCGGGCCTGAACCCGTTGAATTTGGGTGCGATCGAACTCACCCACTCCATCGAGGACACCGAGATCTAAACCTTCTGCTTGAGCTTGGAAGGCCCGCGCCTCACTGCGTCGTTGATCTCGGGCCTCTCGTAGAGATTCCACCGAAGCCCGAGACACGGTTGAGTCTAACGTGACCAGCAAGTCGCCTTCATTGACGCGATCGCCCCCGGCCACGTGGATCTCGCGCACCATACCACCACTGGGAACTTTCACTTCCCGCAGCGAGCCTTCGGGTTCGAGTCTTCCCTGAGCCGGGATGGACTGATCCATCTTGGCCAGCGAAGCCCAGACCACGCCGGAGGTGGTGATGGCGACAATCAACCAAATCAGCGCCCTAGTCCAAAAGGCAGGCTGTTCTAGGATGACGGGTTGTTCTTGGATAGACTCAATTCGTTCGATATTCATGGCGTTTCCCTTGGCTTCGACAGATCAGCAGTGCCCCATCCTCGGCATGACAGACGTTAACATGACGGACTTCCACTTACAACTGAGACTGTTGCTGTTCATATAGACAGTAGTAGCGCCCTTTAAGTGCCATCAACTCCTCATGAGTTCCCTGTTCCACCAGAGCGGCGTTGTCCATCATCAAGATGCAATCGGCTCCTTGTACGGTGGGTAAGCGGTGGGTAATAAAGAACACCGTGCGTCCTCGGAACTCTTCGACGAGGTTTTGACAAACCAAGCTTTCGAGGTTGTAGTCTAGGGCGCTGGTGGCTTCATCGAGAATCAATAGGTTGGGTTTTTGTAGCACCGTCCGGGCGATCGCAATCCGTTGTCGTTGTCCCCCAGAGAGGGCTGAACCCCGTTCCCCAACGACGGTGTTATAGCCTTGGGGTAGCGTCATGACGAAGTCATGGGCCACCGCCACTTTCGCGGCGTTGATAATCTCCTCATCCGTGGCCTCGGGGTTATTTAGGGCAATGTTGGCCTTAATGGTGTTGTTGAACAAGAGGGTATCTTGCAGCACCACCCCCACCTGACGGCGTAGAGAATAGAGTTCCACCTTATTGATGTCATAGCCATCAATATGAATCCGTCCGGTTTCTGGGGCATAAAGCCGTTGTAGCAGCTTCATCAGGGTACTTTTACCCGATCCACTTTGTCCGACAATGCCCACAAACGATCCAGCAGGGAAATCAATGTTGACATTGGCAACGTTTAACGCACCTGTGGGAACGAAGCGGAAGCAGACATCTTCAAATTTAACGTGTCCTTCGATATTTGGCAGAGGAATGTTAAGGCGATCGCTGTCGTTACTCTCGGGCTGAGAGTTGAGAATATCACGCAGACGTTCGATGGACATTCCCACTTCCTGGAAGCTCTGCCAAACCTGGACAAAGCGCAACAGTGAGCCGGTCACGTTCCCGGAAATAATCCGGAAGGCGATGAGCTGACCCAGGGTTAGCTCCTGGTTAATCACCAAATACGCCCCCACCCACAACAGCAACAGGGAGGAGAGTTTATTTAGGAAACCGGCGACAGAACTAGCGGCGGTATTGGTGAGAATGGTCCGGAAGCCGGCATTCATATAACGGGCGTAGCGTTCGTACCAGTTCCAGCGGGAGGTCAGCTCGATATTTTGCGCCTTCACCGTCTGCATCCCATTCAGGGTTTCCACCAGATAGGATTGAGCGTCGGCGTAGCGTTCCGCCCGTTTGAGCAGCAGTCGCCGCACAATCGGGGAGACGAAGACAATCAAGGCTGTAAAGAAGGGAACCGTGATCAGGGACACTAGGGTCAGCAGCCAACTGTAGGTCAGCATTACGGCGATATAAATCACCGAGAACACCGCATCAAGAACCACCGTTAGGGCGGTCCCGGTGACGAACTGACGAATGTTGGCCAACTCATTGACCCGTCCGGCAATATCCCCCACCCGACGTTTATCGAAGTACCCCAGGGGAAGTCGGAAGAGGTGGTCAATCACCTCGGAGCCGAGGTTGAGGTCAATGCGGTTGGTGGTATCAACAAACAGATAGGTTCGTAAACTGGTCAGCAGCGCCTCAAATAGCGCCACCCCAATCATGAACACCCCTAAGATATTGAGGGTTTCAATACTGCGCTGACCCAATACCTTGTCAATAATGACCTGGGTCAACAGGGGGTTTGCCAGTCCGAACAACTGGACGAAGAAGGAGGCGATAAAGACCTCAATCAGGACTTTTTTATAGCGCAGCATGGAGGGCAGGAACCACCACATGCTGAACTTCTCAGACTGATCGCCCGAGGGGGGTTGAACGATGACCACCTCGGCGACATCCCCCTCGACCATTTCTGCCACTTGGGCGGGGGTGCGATGGAGAATGCCGACTTCGGGAACCGCTAGGACGATTTCTTTTTCGCTAATGCTGTAGAGGATGGCATAGCTATCCTGCCATTTCATCATCCCCGGTGCTTGTAGTCGTCCTAAGGAGCTTTTGGGAATGCGAGCGAGCTGCGCTTGTACCCCCAGGGTGGGCATGATGGTGCCGCAGCCATAGAGGGAGACGGCTCCTTTGCTTTTTAACTGCTGCTCTAGCAATTTGCGGATGGCATCCTTACGGAAGTTAATCCGCATATACTTGCAGAGCATATGGAAGCAAGCCAGGGGCGAGCCAATGGGACCACTACCGCGAATATGAGGGTAGCGCGGTGGGGGAGCTAGAGGGTCTCGCGGGGGATCTGGCGGTCGCGGGGGGGCTTCGGGGATGTTAGCGAGGGCGCTACTGGCGCTGGGCGCGATCGCTCTGCCATTGCCGTTAGAAGGGCCAGTGGCATCATCGGGGGCATCAGGTCCCGGTTGTGGGTCTATGTCATTCTCGTCGGCTTGAGGGAGTTGAGTGGTGGACACGGCTTGAGCGACTTTGTCACTCCAGGGAACGCCCACCAGCCGTAGGGGGCTATCGAGCCGCATGGTTTGGTAGCGGGCCGGATAGAGGCGATCGCCCACTGTCGCGTCAGGCACTTCGCCGCGACTGACCCACCAGAGGAGATTCGAGTCTAAACGGTTTGGCTCGAAGCTTCCCCCTTTGGGAATATCAACGATTTGGGCTTCGGACCAAAGGTCATAACAAAGGGTTTTGAGATCCGCCGTCGCATCGGCGCGTCGTTGCAGTTCAGCACTGCTGAGTTCAAAAACTTCCGTCAGACTGGGATGCTCCCGAACTGCCTGGTTAAAGTCTTTTTCTTGCCGCAGACAGTCGCGAAAGTCGTTGACATTGATGCTGACGCAGATCGTTTCACTTGAAGCCAGGGCCGTTTCACAGGGAAGATCTCGCACCACGCTAATCCAGCCGAGGACTTCCCCCGGACCCACTAAGCGCAAACTGGTGGAATGACCATTACGGCTGTCATAGCCAAGAACCCGCACTTGGCCTTGATAAATCAGGGAAATTTGCGCGGGCATTTTTTCCCGCACTAACAGGGCTTGACCGATGCGATAGCGCAGTAATTGGGCTTTCGCCGCCAACTGTCGGCGGGTTTCTGGTTTCAGGCGGTCAAAGGGGGCTGTTTGAGCCAGAAAATCGGAAATTTGGGGTTGGGAGGTAGTCTGAGTCATACGGACGCTGGGGGTGAAGACATGCGTTTGAAGTAGTCGGCCGCGATGCTTTGAACTTCTTGTTGAAGCCAGTTGACATAAAGCTCATCTAACATTCGCTGATGCATGGCCGCATCGAGCTGAGCCGGGTGAAACTCATCCAGGCGAACAATGATAAACCATTCTGCCAGAGGACGGGGTGGCCAAAGTTGTCCGGGTTGGCTCACAGAGAGGAGTTTCCCGATGGCGGGGTGGGGCCGGTTTAGGGAGACAGGACCGAGTTTACCGCCGGTTCGGGCCTCGGGCCCTTGGGAATAGTCGCGGGCACAATCTTCAAAGGTTTGTTCCCCTTCATTAACGCGATAGTACAGTTCTTGGGCTAAGCCTTCATCTTGGGTACGGATGAGGGAATAGACCACTTGGTCTAAGCTGGCTTTACGGGTCATAAAGTGCGATCGCACCTTGGGGCCCCAGGTTTTTTCCTTAAAGTTTTGCAATAATATGGGTCGTATGGCGAGGGCTTCAAGTTCCCCTAGGGTCATACCATTGGCTTTCAACCAAGCCTGTTGGATCTCCGGGGAGGTTAACTGGTTTTGCTTACAAAATTTTTGGACGGCAGCTTGTCGCTCCTCGTCGGGACAGGTGAACTCGGCGATCGCCTGATCGATGACCAATCCCTGCAAAAATTGTGGCAGTAGCTGATACCGCTTAAGCAGTTGCGGGATTTCTGCTTCTGTAATTACTTGCTCGCCGACGCGGAAGACTTCAGTCATCGCTCCTGTCAATTCAATCTAATCGAGTAATCTATACACACCTTAAGACATGAACCGAATTGGATCATGGCCTCGCTGATGCCACCAGGGGTATTTGGCCTCTGGTAAGGCAATACTAATCGATCTCGTGTCTTCCACGCTAATACTCAAAAATCGCTAGCCATTCAGGATTATTGGGTTCTGGTTGCGCTGACGGGAGCGCTCGGCCAGTTGTTCCGCAAGAAAAATCCCGAACTTCGCCGGTTCTAGCTGGAAGTTCGGGAACAATGAGTCGTCTGAGGTGGGAGACCACCCGCCTACTGGGATCCTTTAGGAAGACTCAGAGACACCTAGGAATTGGGATGTTTGAAATGCCGTAACCGTTGAGAGAGGCTATACATAATCTCTAGGGCAAACATGGGGGTCTCCTGAACGGCAAACAGGAACTTCTGTAGGTCCATGACGGCCAGGGTGCAATCGGTTTTGGCCACGGCTGTTGAGGCTCGGGTTCCCTTATCACGAACCAGGGACCCTTCACCAAACACATCTCCGGTATCAATGGTTTCGACGACTCGACCGTCCACCACTAGGTCAACGGCTCCCTCGATAATGCCAAACATGGTTTCGCCGGGATCGCCTTCTTGGAAGATCACGTCTCCGGCTTGGTAACGTTGAGGTTCGGTTTGTTTCTGGAAAATGGCAACAGTTCTGGCGGGGGTGAGCATAGGTCTTAGGGCTTAAATTCAGATGGAACTGGAGATGGAACTTAGGTGATGACGGTGGGAACGTCCATGCCAGTATACTGACGAATCTGTGCTACATCCTCAGCAATGGCAATAAATTCAGCCAGGGCCTCTTGAGGATCGGCGCCATGTTGGCTGGGGTCAGGTTCGTAGCTTTCTAGGTACAGCCGCAAGGTTGCCCCTTGGGTTCCTGTTCCCGAGAGGCGGAAGACAATGCGGGAGCCATCGGTGAAGCCGATACGAATCCCTTGGTTTTTGCTGACACTGCCATCGACGGGGTCGGTGTAACTGAAATCATCGGCATAGTCAACCTCGTAGTTGGCCAAGCGTTGACCGGGTAAGCTGGGCAGTTGCGATCGCAATCCCTCCATCAGTTGGTTGGCATTCCCGGAGTCGATGCCCTCGTAGTCATGGCGAGAGTAGTAGTTGCGTCCGTAGGTCTGCCAATGGTCCCGCACAATCTCCTCGACGGACTGCTCCCGCACTGCCAGGATATTCAGCCAAAATAGAATGGCCCAGAGGCCGTCTTTTTCCCGCACATGGTTGGACCCCGTCCCAAAACTCTCCTCACCGCACAGGGTAGCCTGTCCAGCATCGAGAAGGTTGCCGAAGAATTTCCAGCCGGTGGGGGTTTCATAGCAGTTGATGCCCAGTTTCTCGGCGACGCGATCGACAGCGGCACTGGTGGGCATGGACCGGGCTACGCCGGCCAGTCCATCTTTGTACCCCGGGACCAGGTGCGCATTAGCGGCCAAAACCGCCAGACTATCGCTCGGGGTGACAAAAAACTTGCGCCCTAAAACCATATTGCGATCGCCGTCGCCATCGGAGGCGGCCCCAAAGTCGGGTGCATTGTCGCCAAACATGATCTCGACCAAGTCATGGGCGTAGACTAGATTGGGGTCTGGATGTCCCCCGCCAAAGTCTTCGAGGGGGGTTCCATTTTGCACGCTTCCTGGCGCAGCTCCCAACCGCTCTTCTAGGAGCAGATGGGCATAGGGCCCGGTCACCGCGTGTAGGGGGTCCATACAGAGGCGGAAGTCCCCGGAGGTCAGAAAGTCGCGGATATGGTCAAAATCGAACAGAGACTGCATCAAATCTGCATAATCGGCCACAGGATCAATCACTTCAACGGTGGTTTCATTGAGTTGAGTGATGAGCAGGGTATCCAGGTCGATATCTGGGGCTTCCAGGATTTTATAGCCCTGAATGGTCTTACTGGCTTCAAAAATGGCTGAGGTAACTTTTTCTGGGGCGGGGCCGCCATTGCTAGTATTAAATTTAACGCCAAAGTCTCCCTCAGGTCCTCCAGGATTATGGCTAGCTGAAAGAATAATGCCTCCGAAGGCTCCCGTCTTGCGGATGATACAGGATGCAGCGGGAGTTGAGAGGATACCACCCCGACCGACGAGAACTCGCCCCACGCCGTTAGCCACGGCCATTTTGAGGATGATTTGGATAGCAGTCCGGTTGTAGTAGCGTCCATCGCCACCCAGGACGAGGGTTTTACCGTGATAGTCGTCAAGGCTATTGAAGATGGCCTGGATAAAATTTTCAAGATAGTGCCGCTGTTGAAACACCGGAACCTGCTTTCTAAGCCCTGATGTTCCGGGCTTCTGGTCTAAGAAGGGTTGAGTCGATACCGTGTGTACGTTCATACGATGGGCAAACTACAAGGGAGATATTTGACAACACCATATCAAACGCTGTGGTCTCTTGAGTGTTTTCTGGGTTTCTCTTTAGATCCTCATGAAGCCTCAATGGCCTAACCCTAGGCTCTTGAGCATGGGTCCATCACGAGCCAGCCTCGGCGAACGCAATGGATTAGACGATCGATGGCGAGACGATCTTCTTCGCTGATGCTGTCGGTGAGTAGGACATCCCTAACTTGGGAGCGGTCATCTGGCCCGAGAGTTCCCGCACACCAGGCTTGGAAAAATAAGTCGGCGACGGGTGGAACAAGACATCGCTGGGTAGACATAACGGAGAAATTGTCAATCACTTGTGTACTTCAGATCCTATTTCTTAATATTTCGTAAATAATCTACCTTGGGTATGATTGTAAAACAAAAATTAAGAGATCTTGATCATTGACAAATCTAAGTAAATCCCCTCTTGACAAAAAACCTGAGCTATATAAGCCCAGGTTTTAAGCTGGCGATTTACTTTCGTTCACGACACTGCGGCAGGTTGAAGCCGTTTTTGCCAAGTGGTTAAGCGTTCCAAGGCGCGATCGCGATATTTGCCATAGCGATCGCGCTTATTACGAATTCTTATCTCCAAACTGGGGATAATGCCAAAGTTGGGAGGCATGGGTTGAAAATGTTTCGGGGTAGCCGAGGTCACAAAACCAATTAACGATCCCATCATGGTCTCTTGGGGGAGAGAAACCGGCTCTAACCCCAACGCCACCCGAGCCGCATTGGTTCCCGCTAACCAACCCCCAGCCGCCGCAGCGGTATAGCCTTCGGTGCCAATGAGTTGGCCGGCGGCCAGGAGGGTGGGACGTTTATGAAACTGAAGTGTCGGCTGAAGCAACTCAGGAGAGTTAATAAAGGTATTGCGGTGCATCACCCCCATGCGGACAAATTCTGCCTCTTCTAAGCCAGGAATTAGGCGAAACACCCGTTTCTGTTCTCCCCAACGCAGGTTTGTTTGGAATCCCACCATATTCCAGAGTTGTCCAGCTTTGTCTTCTTGGCGCAGTTGCACGATGGCATAAAACCGTTCCGGCGATCGCGGATCACGGATGCCCACGGGTTTGAGGGGGCCATAGCGCATGGTATCTTCACCCCGTTTCGCCATTTCCTCAATAGGGAGACAGCCCTCAAAAAACTTAGCCGTTTCCCGCTCAAAATCTTTCACCTCAGCCTGTTCCGCCTCACACAGAGCCTGCCAAAAGGTCAGATACTGCTCTTGGTTCATGGGACAGTTGAAATAGTCCGCATCTCCCTTGTCGTAGCGCGAGGCCCGAAAAGCAATCTCAGTATTAATGGACTCCCCCACCACAATGGGACTGGCGGCATCGAAGAAACTCATGTATTGGCTGCCTGTAAACCGTTGTAGGTCATCGGCCAGGGCTTCACTGGTGAGAGGGCCCGTCGCCAAGACCACGATTTCATCTTCGGGGATGCGCTGGACTTCTTCGCGTTCGAGGGTAATGAGGGGATGCTGAGCCAAGGTTTGGGTTAAATCCCGGCTAAACACACCGCGATCAACCGCCAAGGCCCCACCGGCCGGCACGTTATGCTCGTCAGCCTTGCCAATCACCACCGAGCCTAAACGGCGCAGTTCTTCGTGCAGTAATCCCGAGGCGCGATCGCTGGCCTTGGCCCCAAAGGAGTTACTACAAACCAGTTCGGCTAATTCTTGAGAATGATGAGCGGGAGACTGGCGCAAGGGACGCATCTCCTGAAGAACCACAGGAACCCCCCATTGAGCCACCTGCCAAGCGGCTTCAGTTCCCGCCAGTCCACCACCAATAACTCGTACATTCGGCATGATTTACACGTAAAAAATAACTACAAGAGGGCCAGGGCGTACCACGTTCAGTACGCCCCTACGTTTTATCTCTCTCTTTCTCTGTGACTCCGTAGTTTCCCCTATTCCCTAAGATAACGCCCGAGTCAACATCTGCGGCACCGGAAGCAAGATAAACGCCAGCAGAAACAGACTGAGTAAGCCGAGGATATCTCGTTTATTGTCTAACTCGCTCACATCGTTGAGTGCAGGACTATCCCGTAAAGGAATCAGGAATAACAGCAGCGCCCATAAAAAGAGTTCTGGATGCAAGATGGTCAGCAAGAGCATGAGGACGCGGCTGATTTGTCCGATCGCCAGGGCCGTGCGTCGTCCAAACATAGCATGAACCATTTGTCCCCCATCCAGGCGGCCAATGGGCATCAGAGTAAAGGCACTCAAGATTAGTCCGAGATAGCCGACAATGGCAATAGGCTGTAATTGGATCGCTTGGGAGGAATCTAAGGAGCCGGGGAGTAAAAGCCCACTACAGAGGGATAGGAGCAGGGAAAAGGTTGGGATGAGTTCTTGGAAGTTTAGGATTCCTGACGTGTCTGAGGCTGGAACCAGTTGGGATTGGGAGAGTCCCCAAAGTAGCAGCGGAAAACTGACCATAAAGGTCAGGAGGGGGCCGACGAGACTGGTGTCGAAGAGAACTTTACGGTTGGGAATGGGGGAGCGAATCCGTAGAAAGGCCCCCAAGGTTCCCAGGAAAAAGGGAAAGGGAATGAAGTAGGGGAGGCTGGTGTCTAGTTTATGTCGGCGGGCGATCGCATAGCGCCCCAGTTCACGAATCCCTAACACCCCCAACAGGGCACAGGCATAGGGGAGTCCTTCGAGTAATAGACTGGGATCGGCTTGCCAGCGATCGCTCTCGATGCCGGCCAGTTCAACGCCGACGGTGGTGCTGGTAAACAGGGTAATTAGGAACAGTCCCAGGGCAATGGCCGGATGTTCAGTAGGATCAGCTAGGGTGGTCTGGGTTTGTTGTTTGGGGTTGGGGGCAAGAACAAATAAGGGTTTCCGGTTTTCTCCTTCCTGGAGGACGACTAGGAAGCGATCGCCGAATTGTTGTTCGATATTTTCCCGTATGGTGCGATAGGCGCGATCGGGAGTGGTGCGCAGTTGTCCCCGGCAAATGACGGCTTGGGGTCGATATTCCAGTTGATGCAGGGCATACACAGACCAGTTAAAGCAGTCTCGCAGTTGCGTTTCCTCTCCTGGGGCGATGGGCCGCAGTTGGTCTTTGAGGGTGTTTAGGGAGGAGGAGAGTTCTGCCGCCGTCGCCGGTGGCTGTGGCTGTTCGTCTGGGGAGGTTCGACCCCGATAGAGGAGCCAGAGATAGAGGATAAAGCAACCCGTCATCACAGAGATCGCTCCCCAAGCGGGAACGGCCCCATCGTCTGGGGTCATTTCGGCCCAGATAATTAGCACCACCGCTGGAGTCATCATCACCAACCACAATAACCACACCGGGGTTCGCGTGATGTTGGCAACGCTCCGCTGCAAGATAATGTAGGTAATCAGTCCAAGTATCAGCAGTAACCAAAAAGTCATCACGTATGTCTAAAGAACCCCGCATTGTCCGAGCGAATATTTTTGCGTTTCCCCCCAATCGGGAGACCCTGGGAGGAACCGCCTACCTTATTGTAGAAAAAGATGGCAACATCTTGATTGATACTCCCCCCTCGACCCCGGAAACTCAGGACTTTTTAGAGCGTCAGGGCGGGGTGCGATCGCTCTTTATCACCCATCGCGATAGTATCGGGGATGCCACCCAGTTTCAGCAACGCAGCGGCTGTCAGCTCATTATTCAGGAACAGGAAGCCTATCTGTTGCCAGAGGCACAGGTCACGTCATTTCAACGGGAGATTCAGATTTCTTCGCAAATTCAGGGAATTTGGACTCCAGGACATACTCCCGGTTCTGCTTGTCTCTATTACGCTCAACAGGGGGGAGTTTTATTTACGGGTCGTCATCTGCTGCCTAACCCGAATGGGAAGATTGTGCCACTACGCACGGCAAAAACCTTTCACTGGCCGCGACAGTTGCGCAGTGTCAGCCAGTTGCGCGATCGCTTTTCCCCAGAACGCCTCTCTCTGATTTGTCCCGGGGCGAGTACGGGGTTTCTGCGGGGTCAACGAGCTGTTGAGGGGGCCTATCAGCAACTGGCGGACTTAGACTTGGGAGCCTTTGAAACGGCCCCGGCGCTGCTCTAGCATGGGCCTTTAAGACAAAAACCCCACAGGTACTGTGGGGTTTCCTAACGTAGAAGGTCAGCCAGCCAACAACTGACCTAAAACGACTGTCCTAGAACGAGAAGGTGGTGCGCAGAACACCGACGAAGGCATCGTCAGCATCTTGGCTACCCTGAGGAGCACTCAGCCAGATCAACCCAGGAGTGATGGAGATGTTGTCATTGAGTTGATAGCGGTAGAAGGCTTCAATGTGAACCGGGGTGTCGTCAGCACCAGCACCACGAGAACTGTTTTCGTTGAAACCACCCACATAGGGTTCAACACCGGCCATCAGACCCAGGAGGTTGCCTTGTCCACCGAAATCGGGGAGAGCCAACCCTAAGCCGTAGTACCAGATATCAGCACTATCTTTACCAGCCGCACGGGAGTTGGCGTTGGTGTAACCACCAAAGGCATTGATAGCAAAGCTATCGGAAAGCTGGTAAGCGGCAGAGAGACCGTAGGAGTTGGTGTAGAGAGCAGCTGCATCACCAAAGGGCTGCACACCACGAGTGGTTCCAGGGCCAAGACCGAAGATGTCATTACCAGCACCAGAGCCGTTGAAGAAGGCGTGGTTATAGGTTAAACCGAGTTGGAAATCGCCAGAATCAAAGGTTAACTGACTCATGATGGAGTAGTTACCGTTGAATAGACCTTCTTTGCGGTTGGGGCTAAAGGCATCAGCGGCGAAGTAACCAGCAGACAACATAATGGTGTCGGTCAGGTCAACGTTTACACCGATACCCGTTGCATCAGTCCCAATTTTGTAGATGGGGTTCGATTCAGCAAAGCTGGTTAGGGCATTTTCACCGCCGGTGTAGCCTTCGAGGTAGGGGCTAATGGTGGGGACGAAGTCTTGCCACAGACCGCCGGACGCGGGTAGATAGACTTGAACGTTGTCACCGAGGGGGAAGTAGTAAGCAAGCCAGCCGATGTCAACACCGCCACCGTTGTCGAAGTTGTGGGTGAAGACCCCTTGGTCCAGGTTGTTGAAGGTAGCTGCGTTACCCGAATCAAGACGAGTCCAAAGTTGGTCACGTCCGCTGAAGCTGGAGACGAAGCCAAGACGAACTCGGTTGTGGAAGACGGTTTGGTTGTCGTCGATGCCGATGTTGCTACCACCGAAGGCGTCAGCAATGGCGAAGACGGCTTCCCCTTCCAGTTTTGTGGTGGTGGAGAACTGGTTGGCTTCGAGTTCGGAAACGCGAGCTTCTAAACCATCGACGCGACCCCGCAGGGTAGCGAGTTCAGCGGAGAACTCTTCTTGCAAACGACGAATGGTCGCTAAATCACTGGGATCGAGGGTATCACCGTTGCCGACGATCGCCACGATTTGATCCAAACAGGCGTTCAGACCAGCAGCAAATTCATAACGGGTCATGAAGTTGTTGCCACGGAAGGTTCCGTCGGGGTAACCGGCGATACAACCATAGCGTTCAACTAGGGACTGGAGGGCTTGGAATGCCCAGTCTGTGGGTTGAACATCGCTAAGCTGGGACACGGAGGTCACCTGGTCCAGCGAGACAACTTCTGAGTTGCCATTGTCTTGACGAAGTCTTTGGCTCTCGTTGGCTTCGATGAAATCGCCAACCGAAAGTTGTTTGCTGCCAAAGTCAGCATCGGTCAGTTGGTCAGCCTTGACGGGGCTGATACCAGCATCTACCGTGGCTTCTTTAGCTTGAGCCGGAGCATTGATGCCCCAGAATGCCGCCATGAGCGGGCTGAACAGCAGAATCTGCCATGTTAGTTTACGCATCTTCCCTCACACCTTAAAACACAGGAACTTTGAATTTCGCGAAAAGCAGCCAATGGCTGTTCACACATTTAACCATTATAGTGCGATCGCGACTACCAAAAATATGTAGCCTATGCCACAAAAAATCAAGGCGATCACAGAAATTGGCGAAAAGCAGGACTCATCCTGACTCTTGGTGAACAGCAGCTTGAGAGCTACTTCCCCCATTATAGTTCGGGGATCTTGATTTCGACAGGTTGCCTAAAATCGTCTAAATCAAAGTTGACGACCGTGAGCTGGGACAACGCAAGCGTTAGGAGGTCTGGATAACTTCTTTTGCGTTTTTTTGCAGCAATAAGCCGTATTCCAGCCCTTCTACTACCGCTTGGTAGGAGGCATCGATGATATTAGCGGAGACTCCTACCGTTGTCCAACGATCATGGCCATTGGTGGATTCGAGCAAGACGCGAGTTTTGGCAGAGGTTCCTGACTGGCTATCGAGGATGCGGACTTTATAGTCAACGAGATGACAATCGGCAATGGCGGGAAATTGGTCCACCAGGGCTTTTCGTAGGGCAGCATCGAGGGCAGACACGGGGCCGTTGCCTTCGGCGGCTTGTAGACTATCTTGGCCATTGACGGTGACTTTTACGGTGGCGAGGGAATTACTCTCTTCATTCCCCCCAGCTTGGGTACAGTGAACTTGGAAACCTTTGACCTCAAAGAAGCGCTCTCGTTGTCCCAAGGCCTCCCGCACCAACAAGTCAAAGCTGGCTTCGGCGGCTTCAAATTGATAGCCTTCATGTTCGAGTCCCTTGAGGCGATCGAGAATTTCGCGGCTGGCGGGGTCTTTTTTATCGAGATCGATGCCAAAATTGCGGGCCTTGGCCAGAACATTACTCAGTCCCGATTGATCGGAGATGACGATACGCCGCTGATTGCCGACGGCTTCCGGGGCAATATGCTCGTAGGTGAGGGGATTACGCTGGACAGCACTAACATGGATTCCCCCTTTATGGGCAAAGGCGGAACGGCCGACAAAGGCTGCGCGATCATTGGGGGCCAGGTTCACCACTTCACTGACAAAACGGCTGGTTTCGGTCAGTTGGGCCAGTTGGTCATCGTCGAGGCAGTGATAGCCCAGTTTTAGCTGTAGGTTGGCGATTACTGAGCAAAGATTGGCATTACCACAACGTTCGCCATAGCCGTTGATGGTTCCCTGGACCATGGTGGCCCCTCCCAACACAGCGGCGACAGCGTTGGCGACGGCCATTTCACTGTCGTTGTGGGTATGAATCCCCAGAGGAACCAAATCCCCGATTTCGGTCATGACCTCCGAGACGATTTGAGTGACATCATGGGGCAGGGTTCCCCCATTGGTATCACAGAGGGTTAACCACTCGGCACCGGCAGTGACGGCAGCTTTCAGGGTTTGCAAAGCGTAACTAGGATTTTGTTGATAGCCGTCGAACCAATGTTCAGCATCATAGATCACCCGCCGCCCCTGGCTACGGAAATACTCGATGGTGTCCTGAATCATGGCCAGGTTTTCCTCAAGGCTGGTGTTTAGTCCCTCTGTGACATGGAGATCCCAGGATTTGCCAAATAGGGTAATCCAGCGCGTCCCTGCCGCTAAAATGGGTTGCAGCATCGGATCTTCGGCGGCCTTGCGTCCGGGACGGCGAGTCGAACAAAAGGCGACCACTTCGGCTTGGCTGAGAGGCTGTTCTTTGAGTTGCCAGAAAAACTTAACATCTTTGGGATTGGCACCGGGCCAACCGCCCTCAATAAACGGGACTCCAAGGCGATCGAGTTGATGGGCAATGCGGAGTTTATCCTCTAGGGATAGGGATAGCCCTTCACATTGGGCTCCATCGCGCAGGGTGGTGTCATAGATTGAGAGGCGTTTGGCAGTCATGGCTGGGAAGAAATCCTGGGTAGTTTTGAGTTCACCGTTCTCAAATTTTAACTTGATGCTGTTATTGAGCCGCCAACTTGTCACAATGGTATAGAGAAGCCAACGGGTACACACCATTATCTCAATCGATAACTATGCCAACTGTTTCTGCTGCCGGGAAAACTATCGAGTGCGATCGCGGGGCCAATCTGCGTCGCCTGCTTCTGCGCCAGGGGATTGATCTGTACAATGGCAAAGCCTCTTTGATTAATTGCCGGGGGATTGGGTCCTGTGGAACCTGTGCTGTGGCCGTTGAGGGAGAGGTGTCTGAGGCCAATTGGCGCGATCGCACCCGGCGATCGCTTCCTCCCCATGATGGGCAGCGGTCTCTACGTTTAGCCTGTCAAACGCAAGTTCTCGGTGATGTCCGGGTGACAAAGTTTGATGGCTTTTGGGGCCAGGGAACAACCCCGGTGTGGACGCCGGATTGTCAACAGCCGTAGTCTCTCAATTATCTTGCAACGTATCATTCAGATTGTTTTGGGCATCCTCTTGGCGATCTCTATCTTGTACTGGCTGGTGCAGAGCCAAGTCTTAAATGACGCATCTTCTCCCAATGAGTCCCCGCCCCAGGACACGGTTCCAGAGGCAGCTCCCTTGAGTCCCGATTCCCCCAGCCCTGACTCAGTGGGAGAGTCTCCAACGCCCACGCCAACGCCCGCCCCAACACCCGCCCCAACGCCCACGCCAACACCCGCCCCAACGCCCACGCCAACGCCCACGCCAACGCCTTCACCCTCCCATTCCTGCCCTTTGGTAAATCCTCTAATCCTTTCGAGTCAAGATCATGAGCCGTGAGATTTTAATTATTGGTGGCGGTGTGATGGGTTTATCCATCGCCGTCGAACTGACATTACGGGGGGCCAGTGTCACCGTAATGAGTCGAGATAGCCAACAGGCCGCGAGTCAGGCGGCGGGAGGGATGTTAGCCCCTCAGGCCGAGAACCTAAGACCGGGGCCGATGTTGGAGTTATGTTTGCAGTCGCGATCGCTCTATCGAGACTGGACTCAGAAACTCGAAAGCCTCTCAGGACTGCCCACAGGCTACTGGCCCTGCGGCATTCTAGCGCCGGTGTATGACTCTCCTGAGTCCACCCCAGTCTCGGACGCAGGCCCCTCCTTGTGGCTCGATTCTGAGGCGTTGCAGCATTATCAACCGGGCTTAGGAGCAGATGTCATCGGGGCCTGGTGGTATCCCGAAGATGCCCAAGTGGATAATCGGGCGTTGATGCGATCGCTCCTCGGGGCCGTGGAAGCCCTGGGGATTGAGTTGAAGGAAGGATTAACCGTCGAGGCGATCGCCCAAGAGGGGCATCGTATCAGTGGCGTACAAACCCAAGCAGGACGGCTAACGGCAGATCATTACGTTCTAGCGGCAGGTTCCTGGTCCAATCAACTGTTGCCTCTACCCCTCAAACCCATTAAAGGTCAAATGTTCTCGGTTCGGGCCCCGCAAGTCAACGGAGAACTGCCCCTGCGGCGAGTCCTCTATGGCCCCAACACCTACATTATCCCCCGTGGCCATGGTCAAATCGTCATCGGAGCCACCTCCGAGGATGTGGGATTCGTCCCCGGAACCACCCCCGAGGGACTGCGATCTCTCCTAGAACGGGCCATCCGCCTCTATCCCGCCCTCAAAAACTACCCCATGGAAGAAATCTGGTCAGGATTCCGCCCCGGAACCCCAGACGAACTGCCCATCTTGGGAGACAGCTACTGCGATAACCTGACCCTTGCCACCGGTCATTACCGCAACGGGATTCTCCTAGCCCCCATTACCGCCAAACTCACCGCCGATCTCATCTGTGATAACCAGCGAGATCCCCTCCTCGGGGCCTTCGCCTGGAACCGCCCCCAACCCTCATCACCGTCCCCTAACGCGACCATGCTCAGCCACACCCGTGAAACTCCCCCCCAATCCTTACAAGTCAAGGTTGTTGAAACCGATCCGTTACAGATTGCCGGTCGCTCGTTTCGCTCTCGTCTCATGACCGGAAGCGGGAAATACAATGATTTTGAGACCATGCGCGGCAGTATCGCCGCCAGTGGTTGTGAAATCGTCACCGTGGCCGTTCGTCGAGTGCAAACCAACGCTCCCGGCCATGAAGGCTTAGCCGAGGCCTTAGATTGGTCGAAAATCTGGATGTTGCCCAACACCGCCGGCTGTAAAACCGCTGAAGAAGCCATCCGTGTGGCGCGATTGGGACGGGAAATGGCGAAACTCTTGGGACAAGAGGATAACAACTTCATCAAACTCGAGGTGATTCCTGATTCTACCTATCTCCTCCCCGATCCCATTGGCACTCTCGAAGCGGCTGAACAACTGGTTAAAGAAGGCTTTGCCGTTCTCCCCTATATCAACGCCGACCCCATGTTGGCCAAACGCCTCGAAGAGGTCGGCTGTGCTACGGTGATGCCTCTCGGTTCTCCAATTGGTTCTGGGCAAGGGATTCAGACGGCGGCCAATATCCGCATTATTATCGAAAATGCCAAGGTTCCGGTGGTGGTTGATGCCGGGATTGGGACTCCGAGTGAAGCCGCTTTTGCCATGGAGTTGGGGGCCGATGCTGTTTTAATCAATTCGGCGATCGCCCTAGCCCAAAACCCCGTCGCCATGGGACAAGCGATGGGCATGGCCGTCATCGCCGGACGCTTGGCCCACCATGCCGGACGGATTCCTATCCAAGCCATGGCTAGTGCCAGTTCCCCTCTAACGGGAACCATCTCCGGCTAATCCCCAGCAATTGATCTCTGTGGTTTGGGTGAGCCAACTCTGGAACACCTGAGATACAATCAGAGAGACATCGATCAGGGGAGGATTTTTGATGCTCGATATTGCCGAAACCCGCACCTCAGTAGCGGTTCTTCTCTCTTGGATTCTTTTTGCTGTCACCCTGGTTTCAGGGGGCTTCCTGGGCTATTGGTTGCGCCGTAATGGGATTTGGATTGCCGTTGGACTCTGGGCTGTGAGTCTGCTGCTGCCCTTCCCCACCCCAGAACTCGCCGCTATCTCCCATCGGGGCTTCACCGGCTTAGCCACGGGGACAATTCTCGGTTATCTCGGCTTAATGTGGCGACAACGCCAAGCCAGTGAGTAGAAACGAGCCACGTTATCCCTTTCCTTGAGGTAGTGACTGATGTCAGAAGCCAATGGTGTCATGATGCAGTTTTTCCACTGGTACAGTCCCGCCGATGGGAGTTTATGGAATCAGGTTGCGCGTAATGCTAACGATTTAGCCGAAGCAGGAATTACTGCATTATGGTTGCCTCCCGCTTACAAAGGAACGGGTGGCAGTAATGATGTCGGCTATGGGGTCTATGATTTATTTGACTTAGGGGAATTTGACCAAAAAGGATCGATCCGCACCAAATATGGCACAAAAGATGAGTATATCAATGCCATTCAGGTCGCTCAGTCAGCGGGACTTCATATCTATGCTGATGTGGTGTTTAATCATAAATTAGGGGCAGACGAGAAAGAAGAATTTACCGCGACCCCTTACGACCCCCACAGCCGTTATTCCCCCATTGGAGAACCGCAAACCATTCAAGCTTGGACTCATTTTACGTTCCCCGGTCGTCAAGGTCAGTATTCCGAATTGGAATGGCATTGGTGGCACTTTACCGCAGCGGATTACAATGCTTTTGATGATAATTTTGAAGCGGTTTATCTGTTTGAGGGCAAGACTTTTGATGATGAGGTGGATTTAGAAAAAGGAAGTTTTGACTACCTGATGGGGTGCGACTTGGATATGAGTAACCCTGATGTTCAGCAAGAGTTGAAATATTGGGGGAAGTGGTATGTCGAAACTACTCAAGTGGATGGATTTCGCTTTGATGCCGTGAAACACGTCAAGGCCGGGTTTTTCCCGCAATGGCTCAATCATGTGCGTCATCATGCGGGACGGCGTTTGTTTGCTGTGGGTGAGTATTGGTCAGGAAATATTGAGGCACTCCATCATTTTATTGAGGTGACGGGTGGTGATGTGATGCTCTTTGATGGGGTGCATCTCAGTTAAGAGAGTGAGTAAATATACTCAATGACAGTTCCCCTCGAAACAGCCCCTCAATTGCGATTATAATTGAGGCCTTGTCGACCGCCCCTGAGCCATGAATCCTCAAAAACAGGCCGAACTCAAACAACATCTTGACGCAATTGCCAAGATTCTCTACCAGGAAGCTGACCCGGCTGAACTGACCACCCTCGAAGGCATTGAGAAAAACGTTCGAGCCCAAGCCCAAAAACATGTCTTGCCTCAACTGGGAGTTTTTTTATCAACGCGGCGACAGACCGGCACAGCGGAAAA